>JBEGQV010000178.1:0-3273 GCA_041180785.1 Bacteroidota bacterium
CATTTGATGGCGAACGTGCTGGAGCAGGAGTAGCGGTTGAAAATTTTGATTTAGATATTTTTGCTGAATATCTTCCACATCACGAATCCATCGAAGGACAATTCCATTGGTGGTGCGAGAAAGGAAAGAATTTGATGCTGGGGCATTTGGAATCTCTTTACCTCCCCCCAGCCCCCTCCTTCGCAAGGAGGGGGTGGCTTCGGTCCCTGAGCTTGTCGAAGGGCTGAAGCCGGGGGCGGTCACTAGCTCACTTATATAAACACCTGCATCTGCAAAGTCACGGTTCCCAATCGTTCTCCCGCTTTGATTTCACTATTTTCTACTTTATAGCTTGGACGATTTTGATAATCTAAGGACAATTTGGATTTATTCCCATTCAAGTAATAATTGACCCCTAAATTAAAGGTATTCGTTGACAAGCCATTTAAACGATCATATGATGCCAATGTTGCTGCTGCATAGGGCATCCATCGATTGGCCAAACCCTTTGTTTTCGAAGGTAGCATGTAACCAATTTGCGAATAAATTACATTTCCAGTGCCAAACATCGGATAGGCATTGCCATAGGTTGGACCTTGACCTGTAATGGAATTAGAAGCAGTTAAAGTTGTACCTGTGGCGGGATTCATCACTCCATTGTAACGTAAATAATTAGTCCCATAATTCGTATTAAAGTACCCTAAATATGCCGAAATCATTGAATTTTTAGTACCTACCGGCATGTCTAAAAAACTTTCGACTGCTACATGTTGCATAGCTTGATACAGCGTATCTCCAGTTGCCGATTTACTCCACATGGCATTAGGTTGATAGGCTCCACCAAGGGCAATATTGAATATCTTTTTACTTCCCAAATAGGTTCCATTCATATAGGGAGTGGTATGATTTTCATGGTCAAAAAACTGATATATCAAATATCCTGCAGTTTGCAAATGATGGCCCTTTGTTGCAAAATTAGACACTGAAGATAAAGCTGGTGGAGTTTGCCCATTGGAAGTTATAGGGAATGGGTCACTTAACACGGCACGAAAATCGAATTTACCAATTTGTCCACGAGCATAAATGCTTAATTTTCTCGAAAACTGATCGATTTGATCTACTGTAGTTTGAGCAAACACCGGTACATCGGTCGTTAGAATAGTTCCGATACTCGGTTGGGAAAAACGGGAAATTCCATTGGCAATGGTTAAACCTCCACCAATTTTCAATTGGTTTCCAGAGGACACTCGATATTCCCCTAAGGCATCATGAAAGAAGGGGGCAATTTTACGATTCGAAGTAGCATTATACATCGAATTGAAATTGTTTTGTCCGAATTGGAAATAAACAAAGGTTCGGTCAGTAATCTGCCCAAACAGTTGCATACGTGTTCGACGAAGTCCAATGTCAAAAGTATTTGCCAGAGGGTCACCTACAAGGGTTGTCCCAGGATTACTTTGATTAAATCGCAACCAAGCTTGATTCAAAAATGTGACTTGGAAAAAACGAGAACCAGATTCATTTAGTTTGTATTTTAGAACTTCTGATTCAACTGAAGATTGAGCGAAGCTGAAGGTACCTAGAGCTAAGGTACACATCAATAAAATTGTTTTTTTCATTAGGCGGATTGATTAAATCTTTAAACAGTAAGCAATTTGAAAAACCCTACCTTAAAATGGCCTTAAAAGTATTAAAATAAACAAGAAATGTCGGGAAGAAGCCTCCCGACATTATCTATAACACCAATATAAAATCTTTAAAAGCTATATCGTAATCCTAACTGCATCTGCCATCTTGAAGCCAATTGGTCAACTGAATAGGCTGCAGGTGGAGTAGAAAACTTAAATAACGGATCTGATGTACCAGAGTTAGTTCTTGAAAGTCCTACACTTGCTGTTGAGTTAAAGGTATTGGGTGAGAAGTAAATTCTTCCCCAATTACTGTCGATTAAATTACTTGCGTTGATGATGTCTAAAGAAATTTGAATATCATGAGAACCTGGTAACTTAACAGTATGTAATAATTTCAAATCCATTGTGGCATTCCAAGGAGTTCTTCCACCATTTCTTTCTGTGAAATTTCCTTTACGTGTACTCAAATATTCGTCAGCATTCACAAAATCCATAAATGCTTTTGCTTGTGCTGATGCTGTACCTAATTTTACATCATCAACCATATATTTAGTTGCCTCCGCCTCATCTTTAAAGATGTAGGCTAATCCAGCAGCTTGTGGGGTATTTGCTAAAGTTGAGTTCACAAATCCCCAAGTAAATGGATTTCCAGATTGCGCACTAACTACTCCCGAAATTGTGGTCGTATTTCCGTTTCTCCAAGATTTTGTGTATCCAAATTGCGCAATAATACGATGACGAATATCAAAATTTGAATAGGATAATTTCGGATCATTAGGAGTTAACGACTGATTCAATTGCCAGTTGGATTCCATGGAATTACGAATACCATTTGTGATATCATAACTTTGCCCATAGGTATAAGCTGCCATGAAATTGAACCCAAAATCATAAGTTTTTGATACTTGTGCTGTCAGACTATAACGATGTCCTTGGCTTGTGTTCGACAATTCATACGCATTTGAAAAATTGGTGTTTAATTTTTGACCTGTTGCACCACCTGATAAATACACAGGCATCTGACGATCTGTATCAAACGAATAATATTTAACAGAGTCTTTCAAATTCACTTGTTGGAATTTCAAATCGGAAATAGTTTTTGTGTAAATTCCTTCTAGCGTCAACTTATACCCATTAATTGTTTTATCAACTGCCAAAGAACTTCTTAAAACCTGAGGCATTTTGAAATTATTTGACATCGCATCAACCTGTGTTAAACTTTTCTGACCATTGTTGAAAGCAAAAGTTTTTGCACCATCTGCCAACACATCTCCTTTGTTTTTACCTGCCACGTTATTTACGTCAAAAGCTCCAAAACCAACACCGTCATTGTAGAACGCATAACCTAACCATGCGAATGGGATACGACCAGTGAAAATACCTGATCCACCTCTGATAATTGTAGAACGGTCACCTGTTACATCATAATTGAAACCAATACGTGGTGAAGCCAGTACTTGTCCAAAGATCTTATTAGAAATTTGGTTTAAAGGAGTCGTTGCTGTATAAGTTGTACCGGCATTTACATCTGATTTAGTAGCTGCAGTCTGTGGACTCAAAGTTGGAGAATCAGTAGAGGCTAAATCGAAACGTAAGCCTGGAGACAATTTCAATTTATCAGAAACTTGAATTTCATCTTGGAAATACACACTGTACAAACCTA
>JBEGQV010000179.1:0-3572 GCA_041180785.1 Bacteroidota bacterium
AGGCCTATTCAAAAGATGAAACCCCTTACATCAACATCGATGTGCATACGAAATTAGAGAATTCAACGATTGAAGGGAGATATAAGTTTTTGGAGGGGCAGTATAAGTGAGCAGAGTGAGCAGAGTGAGTCAGTGAGCAAAGTGATTTAGTGGCCCGGGGTTTACCTCGGGCTTTTTTTTGAACTAAATTTTGTGAAAATTTGTTTTAACTTTTATCATCAATCAAACTATATGAAACGTTTTGTCATTGGATTTCTGTTCATGGGGTATTCTTTTGCCCTAAGTGCCCAAAGTAATGGTAAGATTTCTGGAACAGTTGTTGATAAAATAAGTCAGAAGCCCCTCCTTGGAGTGTCGGTAAGTGTAGAAAATCAGTCGAAAGGGGTTGCGACGGACTCATTGGGTAGATTTCGCATCGCGCAGTTGCCCTATCGATCCATGAATCTGTTATTTTCTTCTGTTGGGTATAAAAAACAGAAAATATATAATGTAGTGGTTAATTCGGGGAATGAAAGCACCTTTTATGTAGAATTGGATCCGGAAGTGAATCAATTGCAAGAAGTAGTTGTGACTCAAAATCGGAAAACGGCAAAAGTTGCGACCTTGGAGTCGCCCTTGTCAGTACAAAAATTAACGACAGAGGAAATTAAAAGTAATCCTGGGGGGAATTTTGATATTTCAAAGGTGATTCAAATATTACCGGGCGTTGGAGGAGGAATAGCAGGAGGGGGATTTCGAAATGATATCATTATTCGTGGGGGTGGACCCAATGAAAACGTATACTATTTAGATGGTATTGAGATTCCGGTGTTGAATCATTTTCAAACGCAGGGAAGTAGTGGTGGTCCGCAAGGAATGCTGAATGTGTCGTTTATAGAAGACGTAAAATTGAGTTCATCTGCTTTTGATGCACGCTATGATAATGCCCTAAGTTCTGTTTTTCAGTTTCGTCAAAAAACCGGAAATGCTGATCATTTTCAAGGAAATGTTCGTTTAAGTGCCACGGAATTGGCGTTAACCACCGAGGGGCCACTTTCTAAATCTGGCAATACTACTTTTTTAGCCTCTGCCAGGAGATCGTATTTACAGTTTTTGTTTAAAGCGCTCGACATCCCCATTCGTCCGAATTTTTGGGATTTTCAAACCAAAATAGCCCATCGAATCAACGAGAAAACAACCCTGACATTTATGGGCATTGGGGCTATAGATGAATTTAGCTTTGCCAGTTTAAAGAAGTCGACCCCCGAAAAAACCTACATATACAACGCCAATCCGTATATCAATCAGTGGAATTATACCTTTGGCATTTCCCTGAAAAAATTATTGGAGAATGGTTATATGAATCTTGCCATTAGCCGGAATTCATTTGATAATACGATTGAAAAATATGAAGACAATCAAAATAAAGCAGGCGATTTGACCTTGTCTTTACGATCGAATGAAACGGAAAACAAATTGCGTTGGGATTTTTCGCAGCAATTTAATGGCTGGAAAGTGAGTTATGGAATGAATGCGCAATTGGTTGAATACGATAATAAAACGTTTACCTTGCTCAGGGCTAACTTTAACCCATTAGCAGAGCCCGTGGTGTATAATTACACCAGTCCATTGCCCAATTTTTTACGATACGGGGCATTTTTACAAGCTAGTAAAGTGTTTTTAGGAACAAGATTAGGGGTAAGTGCTGGTTTGCGTACCGACATGAATACTTTTACAACTACAGGTAATGATGGCTTTAAAACACTTTCTCCGAGAATTTCGTTGAGTTATTTATTGAATGAAAAGTGGTCGTTAAATGCATCTGTGGGGCAATATTATAAATTAGCACCTTATACGGTTTTGGGTTTTGCGAATCAGCAAGGCACATTGGTCAATAAAAATGCCGAATACCAATCGAGCAAGCATGCGGAGTTGGGGCTGGAGTATTTAGTAAATGATGGACTCCGATTTACGTTTGAAGGGTTTTACAAAAAATACGATCAGGTGCCAATATCTCTGCAAAAAGGAATTTCTTTGGCCAATTTAGGCTCTGATTTTAATGTGTTGGGAAATGAGCCGGTGGTTACGACTGGACAAGGAAAGGCTTATGGGATCGAGTTTTTTGCGCAGAAAAAATTAACAGATCGATTCTTTGGGGTCTTTTCTTATACCTATTATCATAGTATGTACACCGGATTAGACGGGAATTATGTGGCCAGCTCTTGGGATAATCGACATTTATTTTCTCTATCCTGGGGGTATAAATTTCCAAGAAACTGGGAATTGGGCTTAAAATTCAGGTACCAAGGCGGGGCACCTTATACGCCATACGATGCGATGGCCTCTCAGATGAATTATCTCACCTTAGGACAAGGTATTTTTGATTATACAAAATTGAATACGCAACGATTACGAGGCTTTCATTCGAGTGATGTTCGAATTGATAAAAAGTATAATTACAAGCATGTAACCTTGGATTTATTCATGGATGTCACCAATTGGTATGTAGCTGCAGCGGAATCGGTACCCTATTTTACCTTTAAACGAAATGAAGCCAATACCGAGTTTGTCACCACGGATGGTAAAACCTTACAAGCCAATGGAAGCAATGCCATTCCAACTTATATTGTGAATGACAAGGCACAAACAACCCCTACGATTGGATTTATTGTGGAATTTTAAGCATCGCCCGCAATCTCACTCTGCCCACTAGCTCACTTTGCTCACTGGCTCACTGGCTCACTGGCTCACTTTGCTCACTGGCTCACTTTGCCCACTGGCCGCGCCATTGAATCACAAATGCTTTTTGAGCAGGACAAAATGGCCAATGGGCCAATAAGAGGAGACTAAATACCATTTAATATGGACGATTTTCAAAATTCATAACCTATAACTCATAACTCATAACCCATAATTTTGTACCTTTGCATCTTACAAAATTTAGATGAAGAAATGAGACAAAAAATTGTAGCAGGTAACTGGAAAATGAATAAAACAGCGCAAGAAGCACAAGCTTTAGCTGCTGAAGTAACATCATTGGTGAAAGCGGAAGTTTCTGCAGATGTACAGGTAATTATGGCTACTCCAGCCTTGTATTTGGGTTCAGTAAATGCACAAATTGATGGTATTGCAAATTTGGCGGTTGCTGCTCAAAATTGTCACGAGAAAGCCTCTGGTGCTTATACGGGAGAAATTTCTGCACCCATGTTGGCATCAATGGGCATCAAATATGTCATTCTTGGACACTCAGAAAGAAGAGAATATTTTAATGAAACAAATGCCCAATTAGCGGCAAAAGTAGATAGTGCTTTGGCGAATGGCTTGACGCCGATTTTCTGTTGTGGTGAAAGTTTAGCAACAAGAGAAGGGTCAGATTTCTTGGCATTTGTTGCGCAACAAATCACAGAAAGTGTGTTCCATTTATCTGCTGAAGATTTTGGTAAAATCGTAATTGCTTACGAACCGATTTGGGCAATTGGTACTGGTTTAACGGCTTCTGCTGCACAAGCACAAGAGATGCATGCGTATTTGAGAAATCATATTGCTGGTAAATACGGTCAAGCGGTAGCAGAGGCTACTTCTATTCTTTACGG
>JBEGQV010000180.1:0-5748 GCA_041180785.1 Bacteroidota bacterium
GGTGAGCGAATGAGTTCCTTTAGCTGCCCATTTAAGCGATTGTTTGATGAAAGGAATCTCGTCAAATTCTAATTGGGTGGCATATAACACATGGTCAAAAATGGATTCCTTGTAATTGGAAGGAATGATTAACAATGGCACATGAAGGTCATGTACAAGGCTTTTTGCCGTACTTCCGAGCATTTTTTCGAGAAAATTTTGCGAAGAGGTTTTGCTTACAATGACCAAATCAAGGTCAAGTTTTTCTTCCAAGGAATGTATTCCGGTGGTGATATCTCCAATTTCCACAGCTACTGCTGCATCTATTCCATGAGAAGCATCTTCCTCAACATATTTATGCAAGGACTTTTCAAGTCCCTTCAAGGTCTCTTGTATATCTATTTCTGGCATCGATAAATAGATTCCGTTAGGGTCCAAATAATTAGTTGGAACTACCGGAAAGTGTGCATGAAAATAGATTAATTTAGCCTTGAAGGCTTTGGCAATTGAACGAGCATGTTGAATAGCATTTTCAGATCCTTCTGAAAAATCGGTGGCAATTAGGATATTTTTCATTTTAAAACGGATTTATACCACAAGTTACTTAATAAATGAACTCCATATCCGATTTGTGATGAATATCAGCTTGAAATAATTAAGAGTCCGCAAATAGCTAAAATATATACAAGCAGGACCAAAAAAGAATCTTTCCCCATTTGCCAAATTTGCTTACTAGTTGGTAAAACCATCCCCACCAAATAAATTCCAGTCAATATAATTCCGATGCAAGCCAAATAGATGTCTGAAGCGGTTAAGTGGGACAAAACAGAACTTCCATTTAGCCAAGAGGCGAATAAAAACAATACAGGTAAAAAAGCATTACCTCCGAATATATCGCTCACTGCCATGTTGTAATCTCGAATTTTGGCAGAAGCGATTCCTGTGGATATTTCAGGCAAGGCCGTACAAAGCGCTAAAATGGTCCCTCCAAAGACAACCCCACTCATTCCATAATGTTCACTCAATTTTACTCCACTCATTTCGAGTGTCATGCCTGCAATTAATATGGCAATAGAACCTAATACAATCCAAATAATGGCTTTTGTTGGAGTACCCTTGAAATGTCTTTTCGGGTTTTTTACATGATGAACAACCTTCAATTCTCGATCATTGTTTGCGTCATTCAAACCAAGTTTTGACAACAAATACACCGAAAGTAGCCAAATACCCGCAATGATGTATTCGATGGGACCAGCAAAATTCCCATCAAAATGTCCTTCAAATTGTTTCCCAATTATGATAAGCGTTAGGATAAAAATGAGAGAAATTCCCTCTAAAATAAGTACCCGAGAATGCCCTTTCCAGGTTAATGGGGCAGAGCGACCCACGCCGATGATATCGATCAAGACTAAAACAACGGTTTGAATGGCGATGCCGCCAATGATGTTGCTGATCGCAACATCGTAATTGTGTTTAAACGAGGCTACCAAAGTGATGGCTACCTCGGGTAAATTGGTAATGATGGTCAATAAAATCATCCCACCAAAAGCTTCTCCAAGATCGAAATGCACGGTGATAAAATCCACCAAATGCGTGATTTTAACCCCCACAAACCAAATTACTGCACTGGAAAGCAGAAAGATTGCAAAAAGAGAAGGGATCGAAAATTGTTCCAACATTAGGCTATCACATTTATCATCCAATGGATACCAAATTTATCTTGAAAAGTACCAAAATAAGCACCCCAAAACATTTTTTCAAGCGCCATGGTCACGTTTTCCCCAGCCGACAATTCAGTAAACAAGCGCTGTGCTTCTTCCAAGGTATCTGGACTTAAACTGATGTGCATGTTGTTGCCTTGGATCACGGGGGGACACATGGAAGCGGGGGCATCTGAGCCCATTAAACTAAAGCCTCCAGTGATTTTCAACTCCACGTGCATAATTTGGTCGGCTGCATCGGGTGCCATTTCACCAAATCTACCAAAACCTTCTCCTTCAAATTCTCCTCCAAAAACTGATTGGTAAAAATTAAACGCCTCTTCTGTTTTTCCTTGAAAGTTTAAATACGTTGCAACAAACGCCATGATTTACCTTATTTAAATACACAAATACTTATAAAGCTTTAAATTAGACAAAAGTCACGAATAAGCTTTATTTTCTTCCTTATATTTGAAAGATATTTATTCCGTTTTCATTGCAAATGTCTCATCAATCTACACGTCTTGGACTTCAAGCAAACTGGCAGCAATTCACCTTATTGGTGATTGCTAATATGTTTGTAGGTGGAATGGTAGGACTAGAGCGGACCATTTTTCCACAATTTGCTGCCCAAGAATTTGGTGTGACCTCCAAATTTGCGGTACTTTCGTTTATTATTGCCTTTGGATTCTCTAAAGCTATCAGTAATTATTTTACAGGGAAATTAGCCAATCGTTTTGGAAGGAAAAATTTACTCGTTTGGGGATGGATTTTGGCATTTCCCATACCCTTGATACTCATTTATGCCCCTAATTGGAACTGGGTTGTATTTGCCAATATTTTATTAGGTATTCACCAAGGATTGGCCTGGAGCAGTACGGTGGTGATGAAAATTGACTTAGTCGGTGAAAAAGATAGAGGATTAGCCATGGGCCTGAACGAATTTGCAGGATATTTGGCAGTTGGGATAGTAGCCTATTTCTCAGGTTGGGTAGCACAACATTATGGCATAACACCCTATCCATTTTACATTGGAATTGGTTTGTCAAAAATGGGATTATTAACCTCTTGGATTTGGATTAAGGATACAAGGGGACACGTCCTTCAGGAACAAAGCAAGCAAGAACTTAAAGAACCCAAGCAATCTTTATTTTGGAATACCAGTTTTAAAGACAAAACCTTAAGTTCGGTTACGCAAGCCGGTTTGGTGAATAATTTGAACGATGGAATGATTTGGGGCTTATTGCCCATCCTGTTGTTTTCTGCACATTTGAAAACGGAACAAATTGGCATGATTTCAGCCATTTATCCAACCGTTTGGGGGATTAGTCAATTGTTCACTGGTAAAATGTCGGACATCTACTCCAAAAAAGCCATGCTCTTTTGGGGTATGCTCATTCAAGGAATTGCTATACTCCTTTTACCTATAACCTCATACCTTATCCCTCATACCTCATACCTTATCCCTTTTACCTATTACCTCATCCTTCTGACCTCCCTCCTCGGCTTTGGCACAGCCTTAGTATATCCTACCTTTTTGTCAACGATTGCGCAAGTTACGCCTCCAGTAGGTCGTGCAGAAAGCATTGGTATCTTCAGATTATGGCGTGATGCAGGTTATGCCTTTGGCGCCATCATTTCGGGCATTACAGCTGATGTGTTCGGTTTAGAATATGCAATCTATTTAACCGGTGGAATAACGGTTTTGTCGGCCTTGGTGATACAATTTAGAATGCCGAGAAAACTTACTCTTCCGTAAAATTTAAATCTTTATCAAAGGTTTCATCCAAGTTGCTAAGTCCCCAGAAAGCAATTAAAATTGCCAGCACACACACCAACATGGCCGATTTTGCTTCTCCAAAATAGGGTGTTAAAAAGCCAAACAGCAGGGTTTGCGGAATGACGGTGGCACGAATTAAATTCAAAGAGGAGGTCGTTACGGTGGCGCGAATGTTTGTTCCAAATTGTTCTGCTGCTAAAGTTAAAAGCACAATAGAATAACCCACGGTGAATCCTAAAAACAAGAAAGAGAAATAATAAATCTCTTTGGAATATCTACCAAAGGTAAAAAAGACAATAGCCCCAAAGGTAAACATAAATAAGAAAATACGAATGGCCTTTTTGCGACTTTTAAGCCATTGACTAAACACGCCACCAATCATATCCCCGAAAGTCAAGCCCACAAAATAGTAGGTAAATACTGCCGAAACCGTGGGTGCAGGATCCATACCCCACGATTTTCCAATTTCTGGCGTAAAGGTCATCACCACTCCATTTGTAAACCAAACTGGAAAGCCCATTACACAAATACTGATGTATTTTTTGATATAAGTTCCGTTTTTGAACAATAAACGAAGGTCTCCTTTGATGTTGGTCTTTTCTTTCATTTCATTGAAAATTCCCGACTCTAAAACACCCAAACGTAAAATCAATAACAAAAAGCCCAAGCCTCCACCTAACTGATAGGTAAATTGCCAAGAAAAATTAGCTCCCACATTTGCGCCTACAATAGCCCCTAACATCCCACAACCACCAATGATGGCAGGACCAATTCCACGATATTTTTGGGGCATTTGTTCAGTTAATAAGGTAATAGCCGCACCTAATTCTCCCGCCAAACCAACTCCTGCTAAAAAGCGAAGCAATAAATACACTTCATAGGTACTTGCATAGGCATTTACAAACGTAGCAGTAGAATACAAAATAATAGAACCAAATAAAACAGATAATCGTCCAAATTTATCTCCTATAATTCCCCAAACGAATCCCCCAATCAGCATGCCGGCCATTTGGATATTGATTAAATTTACGCCTTTCGACATCAGGTCGACCTCCGCAACGCCCATATCCAACAAACTTTTGGTACGAACGATACTCAAAATTATGATGTCGTATAAATCGACAAAAAAGCCGAGGGCTGAAGCAATAATGGCTAACCAAATGTGACGTTTCATAGCGAGGGTTTAGTTTCGTAAGCTTGGTAATCCAACTCCTGCAGCATCAAATCCTCCATCTACTGCGATGATCTGTCCGTTGATAAAGGATGCGGCTGGACTACATAAAAAATAAACGGCATTGGAAATTTCTTCTGTCGTGCCATAACGAGCTAAGGGTATGGCATCTGCATAAGAAGTACGGATATCTGCGCTGTGCACCAATTTTGCCATTTCGGTTTCAACAGGTCCAGGAGCTATGGCATTGGCACGTACTCCGTAATTTCCATATTCTACTGCCTGTTGCTTGGTTAAGTGCATAATGGCTGCCTTGCTTGTACCGTATGCGATACGTAAAGTACTGGCACGTACACCTGAAATACTGGCAATGTTTACGATAGAGCCTTTGACTTTCAGCAAAGCTGGATAAAATATCTTGCTGCAATTAAAAGTTCCGCCCAAATTGATGCTTAGCACATCGTTCCAATCTTCAAAGGTAATATCTTGTGCAGGTTTGAAAATGGCAATGCCCGCGTTGTTGACAAGTGCATGAACAGCCTCAAATTTTGAGGTTATTTGATCATAAACTTTTTGAATTTGTTTAGGTTTTGAGACATCGCATAAAAAATACGAATACCTTTTTTTGCCCTTAAGTTTGGCCTTGCAATCTTGCATAGCCTCTTTGTTGTAATCTAAAATAACTACGTGGTATTTTTCCGAATGAAATTTTTGGGCAATTTCTAATCCAATTCCTCTTGCAGCCCCGGTAATAACAGCTACCTTTACTTGTAATTCTGACGACATTTATATTTAAATAGGTTTAAACAAATATAGACAAAAAATGAAAAAGCTCAGGTTCCTAGTTTATTTATTCTTACCAGGACTTCTTTTTGCCCAACAAAGGACGCCCGAGCAAGACAGTTTAATTGCCCAAACACAAAGAAAAACAAAGGCAGATCATGCCGACATGCTCCAACAATTGGGCATCAAAGAATTACGACCAGGCAGAAGTGGAAATCCGAATGGGACCAATCCGGCTAATTACGATGAATCGAAAGCCAACCCATTTCCTGTTTTGCCTGAACTTTTGACATTGAACAATGGCAAAAAAGTAAGTACAAAAAAGCAATGGGAAT
>JBEGQV010000181.1:0-2507 GCA_041180785.1 Bacteroidota bacterium
AAAATTAAACCTATTTTTTATGTTTTTGCAAAAAAAAGTAAAAATGTGGTTAAAAATTAAACCTAAAAATGATGATTTTGCAAAAAATGTAAAATAGAGAGGAGGAGCGAGAGACGTGAAACGAGTTTATATGTATCTAATTTTTACAAAAAAAAACGAGAGAAGCAAATTGCTATCTCTCGTCTCTCGTTTCTCGTCTCTATTATCTATTCAGCATGCAACCAGGCTTTTTTTGCCAATAAAGTTTCTTTGTCTTCTTCGTGATCAGGATCTGGGACACAACAATCTACCGGACATACAGCAGCACATTGTGGCTCTTCATGGAAACCAGTACATTCTGTACATTTATCAGGAACGATGTAATAAAATTCATCGGAAATAGGATCAATGGGTGCCTTTGCATCCATTGAAGAACCATCTTCTAATTCAACTTCTGTTAATGCGGTACCGCCAGCCCATGTCCACTCCACTCCTCCTTCATATATTGCTGTATTTGGACATTCCGGTTCACAAGCTCCACAATTAATACATTCTTCAGTAATGATGATTGCCATTATTTCAATTAATTTAAAGAAATTTAATTCTTAGGTGAATAAATGATGTTGCAATTTACAAACAGATTTTTGAATAGTATATATTTTTAGTTGACTATTGTAAAAAATTTAGAACTTTGTAGTAGAAAATTTAAAATTATATGTCGAAAAGCACCTTTTTGTCGCTAATATCTTCTTTAAAGGAATATTTTTCATCTTCATCCAATAAAGAAAAAATTGAACTTTTTATAGAAAGGTCAATGCAGGAGAATCCATGGTTTACAAAGGATTTAATTGAATATTCGATGTCGGCAATTGAAAATCAATTTTTTGATGTTGAGAAATGGGAGGATTTTTTTAAAGCAGAAGGAGATCCAAATGTAAATCAATCTAAAAAAGTTGGATTGATTTTACCAGGCAATTTACCTGCTGTAGGAATGCATGATGTATTAATGGTACTTGCTTCGGGTAACGCATGTTTTGTTAAATTGAGTTCTCAGGATACATTTTTAATGCAGATGTATATTCTAGCTATACAAGAATTGAGTTCATTTGAAATTCAATTGGTTGATAAAATTACCTCTATGGATTTTGTGATTGCTACGGGATCTGATTTTGCAGGTAATTATTTTCACCAATATTTTAAAGATATTCCACATGTTATTCGTAAGAATAGGAGTTCAATCGCCATCTTGTCAG
The DNA here is from genome assembly GCA_041180785.1 of Bacteroidota bacterium. GTDB lineage: Bacteria > Bacteroidota > Bacteroidia > Cytophagales > Spirosomataceae > Sandaracinomonas. Next base: position 1,233 of record JBEGQV010000181.1, read on the forward strand.
GAAATGAACATACAAACGATTTTCACGGACTTGCAAACGATATCTTTACTTATTACGGTTTAGGCTGCAGAAATGTTTCCTCTATTTTTGTCCCTAAGGGATTTGATTTAATGCCTTTATTTGATGTATTGACTACCTATCAATCTGTAATGGATCACCATAAGTATTCTAATAACTATCAATATCAAAAAACCTTGATGTTGTTAAATCAAATTCAACATTTTGATTTGGGGAATTTATTAGTGGTTGAAAAACCTGAACTTATTTCTGCTGTTGGCGTTTTGCATTTGCATTATTATGATCAAATCAATGAAATAGAACAATTATTGGAAGAAAATAAAGAAAAGATCCAGTGTGTTGTTGGAAAAGATTTTATCGATTTTGGAAAAGCCCAGGAGCCAGGATTAAATGATTGGGCAGATGGAGTGAATACTTTTCGAATTATGAGTTATGGGTTATGAGTTTATGCTTTGAAAATATCGTTGCAACAGCTGCTCCCACTCCTGCTCCTACGATAACATCGATTGGATAATGTGCTCCAAGGTATACTCTACTATATGAAATGATTAATGCCCAAAGCATCATGGCGATAAGCCATGATTTATTTTTTGTTAAAAAATAAAAACCAATTGCTAAAGCAAAGGAATTCGCCGCATGAGAGGAGCAAAAGCCGAATTGTCCGCCGCAACCGTCAGCCAAATGTATCCAAGATTGAAAGGCGGCTTCGTGACACGGGCGTAAACGCTGAGTCCATGGTTTTAGGATAGAAGAACAAATTTGATCTGAAATAGCAACGCTTGCTATTAAATACAAAATGCTTTTCCATGCTTGTGTTCTGTACTTTCGGATGATATAGGCAATCAATATGATATAAAATGGAATCCAAACATATTTATTAGAGAAAAAGATCATTATCGAATCCATAAAGGATGAATGATGCAGATTGATCCATTTTAATAATTCAGTATCCCAATTTGGCCACATGACTTAAAATTTAAATACTTCACGTACGCGTTGAATCGTTTTTTGTGCAATGGGTTCCACCTTCTTCTCGCCTTCTTCTAATTTTTGTTCAATGAGTTGTGGATTGTTCATATAATAGTCAAACTTCTCTCGAGCATCTGCAAATTTGTTTAACATGACCTCATAAAGTGCTTGTTTTGCATGCCCATAGCCGTAGCCACCTGCTAAATAATTTTTTCGCATTAGATCAACTTCTTCTTGATTAGCAAGCAAATTGAATAATTTAAATGTAATATCAGTTTCTGGATCCTT
>JBEGQV010000182.1:0-13776 GCA_041180785.1 Bacteroidota bacterium
GGCATGGCAGTTGCCTTTCCGGTTGGCATTGGACTGGCCTTAGTGATAGGGGTAGTGACCAATTATTTGGATAATCCAACTGGTAATTTGTCAATTATTAGCGTTGGCGTATTGTTAATAATTGTGGCAATTATACTCAATGCCTTAGCCTATAAAGATATTTTAGGACAAGCCAAAGGCTCAAAAGGACTCATCTTGTCGTTAGTTGCCGGATCTTTGATGGGCTTTTTTTATAAATATGTAGCCACGTCAATGGCACAAAATTTTGCTCAACCCGAGGTGGGAAAATTAAGTCCTTATACAGCCTTGGTAATGTTTTCTGTTGGCCTTTTGGCCAGTAATTTTGTGTTAAATTTTTTACAAATGAAGTTTCCATTTCAAGGCGAACCGATTGGATTTTCGTCTTATTTCAAAGGAAGTCTAAAAGATCATTTATTGGGCGTTTTCGGTGGACTCATTTGGTTTGTTGGAATGGCATTTTCCATTTTAGCTTCTGAAAAAGCAGGACCAGCCCTGTCGTATGGCTTGGGTCAAGGAGCCACTTTAGTTGCCGCCATTTGGGGAATCTTTATTTGGAAAGAATTTAAAAATGCACAGGCTAACACAAAAGTAAAATTAAACCTAATGTTAGTTTTATATGCCCTTGGTTTGGGATTATTGATGTTGTCAAAGTAAAAATATTGTTTTTCTATTTGTAGTACCCTAGTCTAAAAATTACATGAAATCTATTACAAACTATCTCTGGATGATAGGATTTTTGTGGTTATCCACTTTTTCAATTTTTGCACAAGATCAAGACCAAAGTGTTGCTTTAAGTTTAGGAGCTTCCGGCTTTCAAATCAATAAAACGAACAAAACGCATATTTGGTGGAATACCAATAAATCGTATAAAATTGATATTTCTGATGTCAGTTTAAAAGGTAAAGATTTGTTTGTCTCGATTGACACCCTTAATAATGTCGACTTCGTAAGTCAATGGTCTCAAATTTCAAAAACAGGTGCTGAAGGAACCGCAAATAGTTATTTTACCTTAAAAGTTAACGATACCTCTCCCGCCGATAATTTTATCCCAAAATTGAGTGTCTTTTCAAAAATAGATAAGTCAATAAGGTTTGATATTTGGTTTGGTCCTGAAACGATCAAATATAAAAATGGGAAAACCCATTTTTATCGAGTGTTGAACAATTCATATTATCAATTTCAAGAAATTGGCCAAGGCTTGAATCTGCTCTCAAAAGGAGTACGCATATTGGATCCAACCCGTTTAAAAGAATTGGCTTTATTTCATGATTTGAATGGCGATGGGATAGATGACATGATTTTTGGGAATGATCAAATATATGTCGACGGTAAAATCGAACAAATTGGTCGTGGATTAATGGTACCCGTATATGTGAATGTAAAACCAGCGTCATATACTAACCTGCCTTGGACTTTAGATGTTAGCTATGAAGATGTTTCAAGTCCTACTTCAAAGCCAGCTTCGCTCATACATAATTTAGATGATTATACAGCAGTTGATTTAAATGGGGATAAAAAACCAGAAATTGTTGGTTGGGGCGAACATTATCACGTGGGTTCAAAACCAAATTGGGACGCCATTGCCAAACAACTTGGTTTGATAAAAAATGTAGATTATAGAGGAACAGGTGGTCAACCTACCCAATATGATACCGCATTTTATGCAAAGCGTTTTTATTATTATCAAATTGAAAAAGAAAAGTGGAGAAGCAAAGAAAGTAATATTCCTGCCTATACTGCCTTAACTGGGGTTTTTCAAGGTGCTGTTGGAGATTCAGATGGCGATGGCGATGTAGATATTGTTCACAAAGCGCAAAATGGGCAATTAATGACCTTGATAAATGACGGGAAGGGGGTCTTTGCTACTTCCACCTATTCCGGTGAATTAGTTAAGACGTTTAGTTCAGAATCGAATAATCGTTCTCCACAAACATTTATTGATCAATTAATTGATATAGACCAAGACGGTAAAAAAGATATTTTGGTGTATTATAAATCGACCCAAAATGGCACACCCAATCGGTTTGTCTATTTTAGAAATGCAGGCAACAATATATTTGATCTTAACCCGATAGATGTTTTCCCGTATGTCTCCGAATTTAGTTCAAACAACTGGCAGTCTTATGATATAACTCAAGCAGAAGTGGTGGACCTTAACAAAGATGGTAAAAACGAAATTGTAATAGTTGTTTCTAGAGATTACAGTGGCGAGGCTGACGAGGCGAAATATAAAACACAATCGATTTTTAAAATTTTAGAAGTAAATAAAGGGGCCTTATTGGATGTGACAGCAACTTATTTTAAAAATAATAGTAATGTGTTGCCCATTATGGTTTCAAATGAAGGGGCCACCTTTAGTATTCAAGATGTAAATGGCGATGGCAAGTTAGACCTGGTACCGCGCTTTATGTTAAGAGACCCAGCCAAAAATGATTGGGTAAATCCCAAAATTTGGGCTGGATTTTGGAACAATAGCGAAGATTTTCAATATTATAAAAGTACTCCGAATGGATTTGAGGTAATGGGCCTTGGCAAATTTTATGATGTCTCCTCTAAGGATTATTTATTCAATTATATTGAATTTAAAGATTTAGATAAAAACGGGGATGCTGAGGTAATTGCCTTATACAGCGGACTTTCCCAGGTAGGCAAAAAGGTTGCAGATTTTCAACAAAATCCGATCGCGTGGGAAATCAATGCAAGTTCAAAAGTTGGCGATGCAAAAACACTTCCAATAGCAGGACTGGACCCATCGACAATCGTATTTTCCTTTCTGAAAAGTCAAACTATTTTTGACATTCAGGGGAATAAATTAGTTTTAAATTCGCTACCGAAGGTAAGTAAAGATACTACCTTTATCATGCCGTATAAAATTGAGGATACGCAACTGAATCGCTTTACTTATGGACAAATTAAGGTGACCAATAAACTATTGAAAGAAATTGTCTTGGGAAATCAAGAATCCAGCAAGATAGCAACAGCCATTCCAAATCCGGTTCAAAACAATTGTTACTTAGAATTTGATTTGAAGCTTGGAAGTGAAGTAAAATTAGAGGTTTTGGATTTATTGGGTAGAATGCAATTCATTCGAGACAGGTATTCTGCCCGCCAAGTAATTGATCTCTCAAGTTTAAAGCCGGGGGTTTATGTGCTAAAATTATATTCTTTGAGTAGCAATCAGGTGGAACAAGTAAAATTAATAAAAGAATAATTATAATAAATTTTTATGTGACCCATCACAAGAGGGCATGCGTTTGGAAAGTCCACATATACAATCAGTTAGTCCCTTGCCTTTTAAAATTCTCGGAATAATTTTTTCAATCCGATCATACCGGGTTTGTTGTTGCTTTGCATCGGAAACATGAAGTGCGTAAGCTTTTTGTCGGCCTGGCGTAAGTGCTAAAAAGGCGGATTTAACTGCTCCATTTTGGGCAAAAGCTTCAAGCAATTCATTTGGCATCTCAAAATCATCCACTTTCTTCATTTCAACCTTTGCTCCCGACTTTTCAATATCAATAGCCTCCAAAATATAGGAACGAATAACTTGTTCAAGAGAAACAATTTCCTCCATACTTTTTAAACGGATTTGTCGGCCCGCTTGCACCTCCCCTGGTTGTGAGAGAATATTCTCTGAATCTTTCAATAAGGCACCTTTGAAAAATAATACACCAAAATATTCCTTAAATCCTTGTAAAATCACAACGTTTTTTCCTTCAATCGTATAGCAAGGAGAATTCCACTTTAGTTCTTCAACGAAATCGTTGGCTAAAACTATTTCTCGTAATACCTCTAATTCGTTTCTCCACTTTTTAAGGTTCAAAAAAAATGGATTTACTTTTGGATTTTTATTGGACACTTACTGAATATTTAACGATTAAATTTATGACAAATTCCGTTTAAAATTTATTAAATTGAGGTTAAATTGAAAAATTAATTTATGGAGTTGACTGCTCAAAATATCAAAAACAAATTACATGAAGAGGGATTAGTAATCCTTCCAGGGTTTTTCCCGGAAGAAAAAATTGATAAAATTTATACCTCAGCGAAAAGTATTTTTCAACTTCAGTTTGACCAACATGGTATACAAGGTGATTTTTTGTCGCAAATGACCCAGTTGTTTGAAAACCATTTGGATACGTTTATAAATTGTGGAAAATTAATTCAGTCCGGATTAATCGAATTATATCAGTTGGCTGTTGATCCAACTTTGGTTCAATTGTTAAAAGACATAGGTCTCGATTTCCCAACCATGTGTACCCGACCTGCCCTCTTTTTTAATCACCCAAGTTTAGCAAAACAAGAGCATTTTTATAAAACACCCCTGCACCAGGATTGGGTGTCTATGCTTTCTTCTGACGATTCTTTGGTTGTTTGGATGCCTTTGATTGATCTAGACATGGGGCATGGTCCCGTCATCTTTTATCCTGGCACCCACAGGCTTGGACCTCTTACTAATAAAATTGAAAACGGTTTTGCTGAAGTAGATTTTGACAGAGAGGCTCACCCGCGCGTTCAATTACCTTTAAAAAGAGGAGACATTGCTATTTTTTCTACTTTACTCGTTCACGAATCCGGACAAATCACCAATAACGCAATTCGCTGGTCTTGTCATTTTCGATATACTAACATGAAAGACCCATCTTTTATGGAAAAGGGTTTCCCGCATCCATACATTTATAAACCGTCTCAAGAGTTAATAGATAAATATTTAAATGCATAATAATATAATGACCAAAAAACTTGTTTTTGCTGGTGTAATACTCATTGTTTTATTTCATTTTTATATCATAAGTTTTGAAACCGTTTCATATCCTTTTTTTGGAGATGATTGGGATTTACTTTCGGTTGTGCGGAAATTTTCCATTAGCAATCTTAACCAATGGGGAGATTTAATTCTACCTTTCCACGGTGGGGTGCACTCCCATCTTCTAACCAAAATTTTTGCCCTTTCCTATTTTACTATTTTTAACGAAATAGACTATAAAGCTTTAGTCCTCATTTCTTCTCTTTTAATTCTTGTAATTTATACAGTGTATTTCAAGTACTTGAAATTGTTGAAGAAAAATTCTTTTCATTTTTTGACAATAGCCTTTATTCTCTTCTCTTTAAAGGGTAATTTAGATAATTTCAATTTGGGTGGAATTATGCAGCATAATAATGTTTCAATTTGCTTTATTACGCTTATTTCATACCTTGTTGTCGTCCAAAAAAAATGCTACGCTGGTGTTTTTTTAGGAATATGTTACTTGCTTTTTGTTTCTTCTGAAGCCATAGGAGTACTCCTAATTTCAAATTTATGTTGCTTTTTGTTTGCAATTAGGGGACGAGTAATTCTCTTGGGAATTTCCTTGGGAACCATCGTCCTGTATTATTTTGGCGTACGTATTTCTCAGGAAATATTAGGAGCTCACTCGGCTGGAATGGTGCTTAATTGGGGAATATTCGTTGCACCCTTTATTTTCATGGGAGGAATTTTTACCAATATTAAACTAGCGGGAATCACAGGATTTTTACTTTTTTTAAGTATCCTAATTCCAACGGTTTATCCGAAAAAACCTTGGCGAGACTATATACTTGGTGTTGATCTATTTATTCCCATGGTCGCACTTTCGATCGCCTCCGTCGGGATAATTTTACAAGTAAATAAAGGAACGTCCGCTCTTGGAGCCGTGGATTTTTCGATCCTTACAAACACCAGATTTTCATTGTATCACTTGCTGGCAATTTTACTTGGATTTTTGTCCACCATCAAATGGTTAGACAACAAATTTACGGTTATTCACATGGGCATTTTTTGTATGGCAGGATTCTATTATTTGGTTAACATTGTTCAATTTTATCCAACAATCATTTTTGATAAAGAAAGAGTTCTTGCTGACATTTATAATTACAACCAAAATAATTTTTCTGTATTATATTATCTGAATCCTGACATGATTCATAATAATAAAAAGACAAATTGGATGTATGTTCCTACTGAATCTCTCAATCTGAATAATTTTAAAGCTGAGCCGGTTAAACAAAGTACTTTTGACTTTCTTGGATCTGATTTTGTGAATTTAATGATTGAACTACCGCAAAAGTCACTAGGCAATTATTTCTTGTTGGAGACAAAAAAGAGGAAGATTATTGTGTGTGCAAAAACTTCCAATCATTTAGGTTTTAGTGTACTTTTTAATCGAAAGAGTTTTGATGAATTGGGGGAATTTAACATATCGAAATTGACTAAATTAGATCACTAAATGAAAGCTTTTAACCTAGGAATTTTTTTAGTTATTTTTTGGAGCTTTGGTTTTGTGTCCATTCAACAGACCAGTCAGGATTGGTCCGAATACCTCGGTGGGAAAGACCGAAACCACTACAGCACCCTCAACCAAATTACACTTGAAAATGTACAAAAGCTGAAAGTGGCCTGGACCTATGCTTGCTCCGATTCCGGACAAATGCAAACCAATCCGCTCGTAGTAAAGGGTCGTGTTTTTGGTGTTACGCCTTCTGTTCAAGCGTTCGCACTCGATGCCACAACGGGAAAGGAAATTTGGAAATTTGGCGACCCTCTCAAAAATTGGGCCAGCACAAGTCGTGGAGTAAGTTATTGGACCAACGGTTCGGACGAGCGCATTCTATATACCGTTGGCCCCAACCTTTGGGCCTTGGATGCCAATACCGGTAAACCCATCCATTCTTTTGGAAACCAGGGTAAAGTTGATTTGCATACCGGTTTGCCCGTGGCGGCAAAAAACAAATTCATTATTTCCAATACACCCGGAAGCATTTATCAAAATTTGATCATCATGCCGGTTCGACTCTCTGAAGAAGAGGATGCCGCCCCGGGTGACGTGCGGGCATTTGACGTCATCACAGGCAAGCTTGTTTGGACTTTTTACACGATTCCATACCCTGGAGAATTTGGATACAATACCTTTCCTAAAGATGCACATAAAAATCATTTTGTAGGCGCTGCGAATAATTGGGCTGGAATGGCTGTCGACGACAAAAACGGAATCGTTTTTGTGCCTGTGGGCTCGGCAAGTTATGATTTTTATGGCGGTAATCGGAAAGGACAAAACTTGTTTGCCAATAGCCTTGTCGCACTCAATGCAAAAACCGGAAAGCGTTTGTGGCATTTCCAAATGGTGCATCACGACATCTGGGATCGCGACCCACCCGCTGCCCCCAATTTGATGGAAGTTACTCGAAACGGTAAAAAAATAGACGCAGTTGCGCAAATTACCAAACAAGGATTTGTGTATTTGTTTGAACGTAAAACGGGTAAGCCGCTTTTTGATATCAATGAATTGCCTGTTCCTGCGTCCGATTTAGTTGGAGAAAAGGCATGGCCAACCCAACCTCGGCCTGTGCTGCCTGTGCCTTTTGCCCGAGAGGCAAAAAACTTGAGTGTAAAGGATTTAAATCCGTACACTTCTGAGCCTGAAAAAATGAAAGAAATATTTCAACGGGTTGATAAGCGGTGGTTTGCAACGCCTTCTGAAAAGGGTACCATGATTTTCCCTGGATTTGATGGCGGAGGCGAGTGGGGAGGTGCTGCTGCACACCCGAAAAAAGGAATAATTTACATCAATAGCAATGAAATGCCATGGATTCAGCAAATGGACAAAGTGGTAAAAGGGGAAGTTTTTTCGCACCCTGGCGAAAAAGTATATCAAAAAAATTGTGCTATTTGTCACCAAAAAGACCTTTCTGGAAATCCACTGAGTGGTTATCCAAAACTTTTGGATATCTATAAAAAAAGAACAGCTGCGTTTATTGGTAATTTGATTGGTACAGGCAAAGGTATGATGCCCGGTTTTCCACAAATTAAGGGTGTCGACAAAGATAATTTAGTAGCCTTTCTCATGAAAGAAGCCTCTAAAGAAGTAGCAGGAGCAACCTTGAAAGACAACTCACCTATTTTATATCGCATGGCAGGATATAGAAAGTTCATAGACAAAGACGGCTTACCAGGAGTTTCGCCACCCTGGGGAACCTTGAATGCCATTGATTTGAATACCGGAAAGTACCTCTGGAAAGTTCATTTTGGCGATGAGCCCTTGTTGGCAGCAAAAGGAATAACTGGAACAGGTACAGAAAATTATGGTGGTCCGATCTTGTTTGAAAACGGTTTGCTTTTAATTGCTGCAAGTAAAGATGGATATTTTAGGGCCTTCAATGCGCAGACTGGCGAGGAAGTATGGAAATACAAACTCCCTTTTGCTTCTTTTGCAACCCCATCTACTTATATGGTGAATGGGAAGCAATATGTCGTTTTGGCTTGTGGTGGTACCAAATTAGGCACTCCAAAAGGCAATTTATACGTGGCGTTTAGTCTTTAAAGGATAAATGGAGTTATTTGAGGAAGAAAGGAGATGGTTTTAGCGTATTCATTTGTAATATTACTTGCTAAATCACTCCAATGATGTATCAAGAAATTAGTTCCAATCTAAACAATCCGCAGGCTTTGGAAGCGCTGTATCGTTCGAATAAGGCAGTCTTTACTACCTCCTTTTCCCAAGTTTTAGCTGAAAACCCTACAAACGTTGTGGCAATTTGTTGGCATGAGCGATTAAATTTTGACGAGCAAAAGGCTGCGAAACCATCTATTTCCTGGTGGTACCTTGTATTTATTGCACTCATTTCAGGATTCATTTTGGAGTCGCCCAAACTGTTTTCATGGGACCAAGAGACGTTTTATGAAAAGCATATTGCACTTGTCTTGGCAGGTGCATTGTCAACCTATTTTTTAAAATCAAAAAAGGCAAGCCTTAGGCAAACAGGGATTGTTGCCTTTTTATTAGGACTGTTTGCCGGCTATATCAACCTCGTACAACTATATCTTACACCAAACATTTTTTTACTTTCGGCATTGCATTTGGGCGGTTTGTGCCTTTTTGTATATGCCTATGCCTTTTTGGGTGATCAGGTGAACCATGCATCTGCACGCATTCAATTGTTAAAATTTTCGGGGGATTTGTTAATCATTTGTGGTTTACTATTAATTGGTTTTTTCTTACTTACCGCATTAAGTATTAATTTATTTGAAGCCATTGGTGTACATGTAGGCGATTTTTTTGGGCAGTACATTGTTGTTTGGTTGTTGGCACCAATTCCTATGTTGGGGGCTTATTTATTACAATCCAATAACCATTTAGTATCCAAAATTTCACCAATAATTGCCAAAATTTTTAGCCCTTTGGCCTTAGTTTCTTTGGCAGCATTTTTGATTACCTATTTTGTCTCAGGAAATCAATCTATTCGTGATCGCGATTTCTTATTGTTGTTCAATGCGATATTGATTGCTGTTTTGGCATTGATTTTCTTTTCTATCGCCAATCAACAAGATTTGAAAGCTAAATCGTTTGCAGTAATAGTGCTTTTTTTATTGAGTATTGTTGCAATAGCCATTAATTTTGTGGCCCTAATGGCCATTTTAGAACGTATTACAATGAATGGTTTCAGTGCCAATAAAACAGCTGTTTTGGGGAGCAATGTTTTAATTTTGGTGCATTTGTTGCTTACTGCTATTCAATTAACCAGGGCTGTTTTTGCAACGGGAGATTATAAATCCATTGAACATACAATTGTTCAATTCTTGCCCATTTATGCAATTTGGCTAGGGTTGGTTTGCTTTGGATTTCCGTTATTATTTTAAATGAATAAAGAGGCCTAGCCTCTTTATTCGCTTAAAACCCAGGTATCTTTGGATCCTCCGCCTTGAGATGAGTTTACCACAAGTGACCCTTTGCGTAAGGCCACTCTAGTGAGTCCGCCAGGCATTATGTGAATTTGTTCACCAAAAAGTGCATAGGGTCTTAAATCCACGTGTCGACCCTCCGCATGGTCATCGATTAAGCAAGGAACTCTCGAAAGAGAGATAGTTGGTTGAGCGATGTAATTTCTTGGATTTTGAACAATTTGCTTTTTAAATTTTTCTTGTTCTTCAGGGCTTGACTTTGGACCAATCAACATACCATATCCTCCGGCCTCATTGGCTTCTTTAACAACTAATTTTTCAATATTGTTTAAAACGTAATTTCTATCGTCTTCTTCGTCGCACAAAAAAGTAGGAACATTTTTTAGAATAGGTTCTTCTCCCAAATAATACTTAATGATTCGTGGAACATAGGCATAGATTACCTTATCGTCTGCCACACCTGTTCCTGGGGCATTGGCAAGTGCAACCTTTCCGTTTTTATAAACCTCAAAAATGCCCGGAATTCCAATTAAAGAATCTTTATTAAACACTAATGGATCGAGGTATGTATCATCTATTCTTCGATAGATTACATCTACAATTTGAAACCCTTTGGTTGTGCGCATTTTTACAAATCCATCCGAAACTGCCAAATCTCTTGCATCTACCAATTCAACTCCCATTTGTTGTGCCAAATAGGAATGCTCAAAATAGGCGGAATTGTAAATGCCAGGTGTTAATACAACAATGGTCGGATTTGGCCGATTACTGATGAACTTTAACATCTCCAATAATTTGTGAGCATAATCAGAAATGGGACGAATATTGGTTTTACTTACAACCTCTGGAAAAGTTTGCTTTAAAAGCTCCCTATTTTCTAGCATATAAGAAACTCCTGACGGACACCTCAAATTATCCTCTAAGACCATGTATTCTCCAGAAGCATCTCTAATTAAATCAGATCCAGTGATATGAATCCAACGATTTTTAGAAGGCATTACTCCATTGCATGGAGGCAAATAGTTCTTGGAAGAAAAGATTACTTCCTTAGGTATAATGCCATCTTTTAAAATTTGTTGTTTGGAGTAGATATCTGTTAAAAACAAATTTAATGCGGTAATACGCTGAATTAATCCTTTTTCAATTTTATTCCACTCCTTGGCCTCCACAATTCTCGGAATAATATCCACAGGCATGATTCGTTCTGTTCCCTCATTTTCCGCATAGACATTAAACGTAATGCCCATGGCCATCAGCGCTTTTTCTGCAGCGGATTGTCTTCTAATAAATTCTTCAGTACTTAATTCTTCAATTCGATTTTTAAAAGGAAGATACCCCTCTCGGACAGCACCTTCAGAGGTAAACATTTCATCGAAATATCCCTCTGTTTCATAGGATTTAAATGAGAAATTCATAAAATTTTAAGTTTAAATGCTTGATGTACTTTAAGTTATGAATAATCAATCATAAATCTGATTCAAAAATGTATAAAAGTTAAAAATTTGCAAAAAAACCATGATAAATCTTTAAAAAATGCAATAAAAATATTCGTTTTTGATAAAATTGAAGGCTTTTTATTTTGTTGTTCATAAAAAAATCCTAAATTTAGTTATCCGAAAGGGTCATCAAGCATTTAAACTTTAATCGTATGTTAAGTAGAGTCGCCAATTCCATCTATTGGATGAATCGGTACATAGAGCGTGCCGACAACTACGCCCGATTCATTTCTGTCAATTTCAACCTTGCACTTGATTTACCTTCCAACATTCCTGAACAATGGGAACCCTTAATTATTGCAACTGCAGACCATCATCAGTTTTTTGAGTGTTATGCAGAAGTTAATCGTGAAAATGTGTTGCATTTTATGACCTTTGATGAGAGGAATCCAAATTCAATTCTATCTTGTCTTTACATTGCAAGAGAAAATGCAAGAACCATTCGTGAATGTATTTCCAAGGAGATGTGGGAATATTTGAATCGAATTTATTGGAAAGTTAAAAATAGTGTATTTGGAAGCAAACTATGGGAAATTTCAAAATACCAGGGATTTTTAGATGAAATTAAAACGGGGAGCCAATTGTTTTATGGTATTGTAGACTCAACAATTACTAGAGGAGAAAGCTGGCATTTTGGTCAATTAGGTAAGCAAATTGAGCGGGCAGACAAAACGACTAGATTTTTAGATGTTAAATATTTTACGTTATTGCCTTCTGTTGAGGCAGTGGGTTCACCATTAGATCTCCTTTTATGGTCTGCTGTTTTAAAATCGAATTCGGCTTATAATATGTTTAGGCAACAATATAAGGTGATAAATCCGTCAAATATAGTTGAATTTTTAATTTTAGATAAAAACTTTCCACGATCTGTAGTGCACTGTTTGCAAGAGGCAGAAACGTCTTTGTATGCTATTTCAGGAACACCTTTTGAGAATGGTTATACAAATTTGGCGGAAAAGAAATTATCAAAATTATTATCAGATATTCAGTTTACCGAAATATCAGATATTTTACAAATTGGCCTACACCAGTTTTTAGATAATTATCAAACAAAAAATAATGAGATTGGAGAGGCCATTTTCAATACTTATTTTGATTTAAAAGCAGTTTCTTAAGATTTTACATATGACATATTGTTTAGGAATTACCGTCAAAGAAGGACTTATTGCCATTGCAGACACACGTATCACTGCAGGAAATGAGATGTATTCAAATAAAAAAATTTCAATACATGAAATAAATAATCATAGTTTGTTTATCATGACAGCTGGACTTCGGTCAGTGCGTGACAAAACGATTACCTATTTTAACCAAAAAATAGCGGAAGAAGAAGATACTTATCATTTTATGTTTGAGGCAGCATCAGCATTTGGGAAAATGTTAAAAAAAGTCGCAGATGAAGATCGTGAGGTATTGGAAAAGGAGGGGTATCCCTTTAATTTACACGCCATAATAGGAGGACAAATGCCAAAAGACGATGAACATAAATTGTTTTTGGTGTTTCCGGAAGGAAACTGGATTGAAATCAATGATGGGTTAAAATACCAAATCATCGGCAACTCTAATTATGGAAAACCTTTGTTGAATCGAAATCTAAGTTTCGAAACACCCTTGAAAGAGGCCCTAAAAATGGGATTTTTGTCGTTCGATGCCACTCAATTTAGTACCAATGATGTGGATTATCCGATTGATGTTGTCGTTTATGAAAAGGGAAGTTTTAAAACCAAAGAATTGCGTTTATACAAAGAGGATATGCAAAAAATTTCAGATGATTGGAATTTATCTCTTCGAAATTCATTACAAACAATTAATGAAGATTGGATGAAAACCCTTTTGAGCGTATGATAGCCAGTATTTATCACCGTTTAGCATATACCTATCAACATGAAGTGAATCTGGGGCCGCAAATATTTTATTTGAAACCTAAAAGCAATGAAAATTGTGAGATTTTGGAGTTGAACTTAGAAATATTTCCAAATCCTGTTAAAATTTCATCCAATGTTGATCCAGAGGGAAATGAGCAACTGATAGTACTTTTTGAACAATCAACTACTATTTTTACAGTTGAGTTAAATGCAAAGGTTCATTTAACCCCTTTTAATCCATTTGATTTTTATTTTATCCCCAAAGATGCACAAAAGCTGCCAATGAAATATGATGCAGAACAACGAAGAGTTTTAAGCCCTTACCTTGTAAACGAAACCTTACCGGCTGAAATTATTGTTCTTTCAAATCAGCTTCTTTACAAAGTAAATACCTATACTTCTGCATTTTTAATGGAAATCAATCAGTTTATTTGTGATGAATTTACTTACGAAATAAGAGAAGAGGGTCGTGCACATTTACCCAATTTTACACTTACTCAAAAACGGGGTTCTTGCCGCGATTTTGCTGTTTTATTTGCTTCAATTTGCCAAGCCCAGGGCTTGGCAACACGATTTGTCTCTGGCTATTATGTTAGACAATCTCCCCAAGATGTACCCGATCAATCCCATAATTTACATGCTTGGGTGGAAGTTTATTTACCCGGGGGTGGGTGGAAGGGGTTTGACCCTACTCAAAATGAAG
>JBEGQV010000183.1:0-3678 GCA_041180785.1 Bacteroidota bacterium
ATAATTATTAATAGATTCCTGCAAAAATATATCTTGGTCAAATGGATCGAACTGTGGTGCTATATTTTTACGATCATAGGTAATATAAAAAGGAATTCGAAGGTTCCAGTTTGCTGGTAAAAAACGTTCTAAACTCAAGGAGGCAGAAAATCCATATTCTAAATTGTTTTCCCGAGCACGTTCCGATATTTTTGTTTGTACACCTCCAAACCCATAATTCCGGAAGGCACCATTCATTGTAATCGTACCTAAATCTGCTAATTTAATTGCCATTTTACCAATAGCAGCATCACCAGAAGTTTGATCAAAACCATTAGTACGCAATTCATTTACCCAAACATTACAATTCAAAGGTTGATTATCAAGGTTTTTAATACCAATTACAACACTTAAAATAGCACTTAAATCTGGATTCCCTCGAATATAAATTTTATATCGAGCACCGGGTTCATCATATAAAAATTTGGTCGTATCTCTCCTACTTAATGAAGCATTTCTAGCCAATTTAGCTCTTTTTAATAGTTCTAAATCAATATCAAATTCATTTTCTAGTGGCCAGACATCTGTATCAATTGCTGATTTTTTAGCTAAAATTAAATTTGATTGTACTATTTCATAGTAATTATCTGTCACATCTGTACCTAAACGAATAAATACACCAGCTTTCGTTAAATCGCCTTGTCGATTGGTAGGATGCTCCTGCATCGATACAAACATTTTTAAGCGCTTATAATTGATCAAATCCACAAGCGTATTTTTAAATACAGCTTTCGATTTACCTCCTTTAAGGTTTTCAACACGTAAACTCAAGGATTGTTCGTTTAATCGAGCATTATTGATCGTTGTGATATCCTGATCTCTTACGAATCCTGGTGGAACAATATAAGGGATTGCATTTCCTGATGAGACACTATTCTCTTCAATATTTGCTGTACCAACAGTAAACTTCGTTTCCGTATCTGTCACTAATTCATTATTAATCCCTCCTGTTTTATCTAAATTTCCAATAAATTTTCGATATGAATAACCAGACAACTGTAATTGCGCAAAACGTAACACTACTGGATCTGAAAACTCACTTAACATCATTCGCATAAATCGGATGGATTTAAATGAACTTGTAGGATATTTTTCTTTTAAAGGAATACGAACCAAGTACCAAGTAGCATTTCCATCACTTACTTTATCCACTACGTAAGAATTATTATCTAAACTTCCTTTTTTAAGATCTAACTCATAGGTAAAATAATTTTCGACTTCATTTACCGTATTATCATTATTCAAATCTTCCCTATCTGGCTGAATCGTATTGGCTTGCGTTACAATATTGGAATTTTGATTATCTGTATTGGGTGAATTTTTTTCCAAACCCATAAAATTCTTGTAGCGTTGAATGACACTCGATTTTTGGGAAGTAAATTTATCATCTAAATAAAATTCATAGTCATCAGCCGCAGGATCTAATTTTACTAAATTCTTTGTCGTAACATCCGTAATTTTATTAAGATAATCTGAAAAATTAGACGTTTCAGAAGGAATTGATGCATCAGAAGAACTATTGGGCAATCCATCCAATCCAACATCTTGTTTATCTCTACCTGCATTATCAAAAGCATTAATCACAAATTGTCGCTTCGGAGCAATACCCCAATCCGTCTTATAATAATTAACTTTATCAACTAATATTTCATTGGCAGGAATACCATTTTCAAAGTTGGAGTAATTATCCGGTATGAAATCTTCAGATACATCACCTAAATGAAAGGTCAATTTACCACCTAGTGAATTTCCTGCAATAGTTTCATTGACACCATCCCTAATTTTACCTGCCTCACCTGAAATAAATGGATCCATCAACCAAAATTCAAGCGTCTCAACATTTGCATTTTCAAAATCAGTATCTGAAGTTATGGCTCTAGTGATCACACCAAAATTCTCTTTTGGATTATTATTTAATAAGACAGTTGAATTTGTTGAAGTAACATTTGGATTAAAATTGTACATACCCTTTTCACGAGGGAAATAAGCAACATCCAATACACCCAATGGCAAGCCAGTGATATTATTTGCAAAATCTTTTCCAGGGAATAGTCCTTTAGGAGAAACACTACGCTCATAGGCATAATTAGAAACATCTTCTAATCCAGCAATATTTAATCCAAAACTACCTTGTCCATAAATTGAAGCATCAACAGTATAGGCTGAAATTTTTGCTCGATTATAATTTGATTCTAATTTCGACCGATTTAAATTTTTCGATTTTAAAAAACTTTCTGGTACCGCTCCTGGTCTCCAAGCAGTTGGTTGAGAATTAAAATTATAAACTACTCGTGTAGCTTCAAAATCGTCTATAAAGGCATTTCCTTGTACCCTGCTGTTAACATTTGGGATCAACTTCGCATATTCACCCTGAAAATCAATGATGGAGGCTTCCTTGGTTGAGACAAATGGTAATTTATCTAAGAAATAAGTTAATGCGTTAGATTTTTTTACAAAAGATGCATCAACTCCTAATAATGTGTTATTAACTGGTTCATTTCCAATGGCGACCCTTCTAAAAAAAGCAGGAGGCGTTTCACTCATGTTTTGAACTGTCGCACCTAAGCGCATATCCTTACTAATGGTATAATCTAATCGTGTCCCCAATAAGGTTCTAACTTGATTAGAAAATAAATCGGGTCTTTCATAACAAACTCGTATTTCACGGCCCGAATTGAAAACACTTTCATTAAGTATTTTAACTTTACCGGAGGCATCTACCATAAAATCTGAACCTTGAGATAAACTTTGACCTCCGGCCGTAACTGTCACCGATTTTGCATCTACACCAAAAGGTAAACTAATATCTCCACCAACTCCTGATTGATAAGATCCTTTAATAAAAAATTTGTTTCGAGTTGTGACTTGTGCCGCATCTGTCATGGTCTTTGCGTACAACTCATCAAATCCATATTTGGATTCATCAACTATAGATTTTAAATAGGATGAAGCAAAAGGTTCAAGAACAGGAAATATAATTTTTCCGTTTTTAGAATCAATGGTAACATCTTCAACAAAGTCATAATTACCATCTTTTTGGGGATCACCTGCAAAATTCAGTTTATCAAAACCCAAACCTTCTACCCAAGGCTTGTCTTTGAATTCGCCTTTACCTTCAATGATATTAGTGTTATCGATTCCACTCTTATCATCTTTATAAACAATTCGAAGTTGAAATCCTTGTTTTGATATTGCATTGGTATTTAATGAATAAATATTTTTCATCATTAAATCCCACATTTGCTTTCCTTTAGGATCTTGTAACTGATTTCTGAGTGTGGATGATTTCAGTAATTTCAAAAAAATCACTTCATCATCTTTTTTAGCTTGATAATCTTCTGTTAATTCTCCAACCTTATATTTTCTTCCATTTAACGTATACTCATAGGCTACTGCTAATACTTCGTCATTTCGTAGAGGTGCTATAAGAGAAATGTAACCTAATTGCGGATGAAATTTAAATTCCCGATCTGTAAGCCGTTTAGCACCTTTTATGATATCAAAATCTAAACCTCTAGTAAGATTTTGTCCAAGGAAATAATCCCCAACAGTATTTGCCTGTCGAACGATTGGATTGGTAGAATTTGCTAAATTTTTAAAGTAGTCATTGTTGTCAGCCGGACTATTGCCTGAAACACC
>JBEGQV010000184.1:0-3206 GCA_041180785.1 Bacteroidota bacterium
AAAAACCGATGTAGTTATTGGATTTTTTGGTTTTTCTGAATCATATGAAGGATTACAAAATATACCACGCTATAAGGAAGAATTAACAGCCTTTATCAAACATACCCAAGCTCAAAAATACAATGGCAAAACGGCACCAAAACTGGTTTTAGTTTCACCTATTGCTTTTGAAGATGTAACTGATTTGTATGATGTGCCTAAAGGAACGCAAGAGAATATTCGTCTGGCAGCTTACACTGCCGCCATGCGCGAGGTATGTAAAAAAAATGAGGTACTTTTTTTAGATGTTTTTGCTCCTTCAAAAAAATGGTATGAAACACATAAAAATCCTTTAACCATTGATGGTATTCAATTGAATAATGAGGGTTATCAAGTGTTTGCTAATTATTTGATTGATCATATTTTTGGCAAGAAAAATACAGCTATTGAAGAAAAGAGGACCGCTGTAGCAGCTGCTGTTGCCGAAAAGAACTGGATGTGGCACAATGATTTCAAGATTCCAAACGGGGTGCATGTGTATGGTAGACGTTATAATCCATTTGGACCTGATAATTATCCGGCCGAAATTGAAAAAATTCGTCAAATGACCGCAAATCGTGAAATGGCTATTCAAGCGGCTATTCATGGAATGAAGTTTGACTTAGAAGCGGCTGATGCAAAAACGCGTTCCTTGGAGCCTGTAAAAACAAATTATAATCCTGCTAAAAATGGTAGTTTGACTTATTTGTCAGGTGAAGAAGCTTTAAAAACAATTAAAATGGCCCCAGGCTATAAAATTGAATTGTTTGCCTCTGAAACTGATTTTCCAGATTTAGCGAAACCCGTGCAGATGACTTTTGATAACAAAGGTCGATTATGGGTAGTTTGTATGCCCTCTTATCCACATTACAAACCAGGTGATCCTAAACCAAATGATAAAATTATCATTTTAGAGGATACCAATAATGATGGAAAAGCAGATAAAGAAACGGTATTTGCCTCTGGATTACACGTACCGGTAGGTATGGAAATTGCACACAACGGAGTTTATGTGAGTCAAGGTACCAATCTTGTCTTTTTGCAAGATACCGATGGAGATGATCACGCAGATAAAAAAGATATTATTTTAAGCGGTTTCGATGATCATGATACCCATCATGAAATCAGTGCCTTTGTAACCGATGAATCAGGAGCAATTTATATGGGAGAAGGGGTTTTCCTACAAACGAATGTAGAAACACCTTATGGCACTGTTCGTGCCACAAATGGTGGATTTATGCGGTATAATCCAGCACGAAAGCATTTAGAACGAGTAGCTCAGTTAACCATTCCAAATCCTTGGGGAATTGCCTTTGACAAATGGGGACAAAACTTTTTTGCAGAGACTTCTGGTCCGGATGTTCGTTGGATGATGCCTGGAACTACCAAAAATAGATATGGTCAATACGGACATAAATCTTTTACCCTCATTGAAGAAAAACATTTGGTTCGGCCAACCTCTGGATTAGAATTTGTCTACAGTAGACATTTTCCAGATGAAGTACAAGGTGATTTTTTAATCAACAATACCATTGGTTTTTTGGGAATGAAACAACACCAATTAACTGATGAGGGCACCGGTTATCGTTCCAAACATCGGGTCGATTTAATGGTAGGGGAAGATCGTAATTTTCGACCAGTGGATATGGAATTTGCACCGGATGGCTCTTTGTATGTTATTGACTGGCATAATATTTTAATTGGTCATATGCAGCATAATGCAAGAGATCCATTGAGAGACCACACACACGGTAGGGTGTATCGGATAACGTATCCATCTAGGCCTTTAGTGCAACCTGCTAAGGTTTTTGGAGCAAGTATTGAAGAGTTGTTCGAAAATTTAAAATTACCTGAATATCGAACAAGATACCGGGTGAGAAGAGAACTGAGAGGCAGAAATCCTCAACAAGTTTTATCCTATTTGAACAAATGGAAGAATTCATTGGATAAAAAAGACAATGATTATGAACATCATTTACTTGAAGGTTTATGGGTTTCTTGGGGTTTGAACAAAGTGGATCAACCTTTATTGAATCAATTATTACATGCCAAGGATTACCATGTTCGTGCGGCTGCCGTTAAGGTGTTGCGCTATACAGGTCACCAAGTGAAAAATCAACTAGCATTATTGGCCCAAGCTGCTAATGATGTACATGGTCGGGTTCGAATGGAAGCCTTTGTAGCCGCTTCATGGTTGCCAAAAGAACAGGCAAATGTAGTATTTGCCGTTGCAAAAAAGAAACCATTGGACGCATGGATGGAGAAACCTTTTGAAATTGCCGTTGCGTATGCAAACGGCAGGAATCTTGTTGAGAAAAAAGAAAAAGAAGTAAGTGCTGAGTTGAAAGGCAATGAGTTGAATTTATATGTACAAGGAAGTAAGTTATATAAAAAAGATGGATATTGCGCTACTTGTCATCAAATGAATGGAAAAGGCTTGGCTGCCTCTGGATTTCCGCCATTGGCCAATTCAAAATGGGTTACAGGAAACGAAGATCGCTTGATTAAAATTGTCTTAAAAGGTATGATGGGGGCATTGGAATTAAATGGCGTAAAATATGATGGTCAAGTACCAATGACTCCATTTGGTGGTTTGATGAATGATCAAGAAATTGCAGCTGTTTTAACCTATGTTCGAAATTCCTTTGGTAACAAAGCATCAGCAATTAGTTCAGCACAAGTAAAAGCCATTCGAATGGCAACAAGCAACAAAACGGATTTGTACCAAGCAGGACAATTGTTGAAGGAGCATCCGATGGAGAAATAAGAAGTAAAAAGTAAGAAGTTAGAAGTAAAAAATTAGAAGTAAGAAGGCAACAAACCCCGAAGGGGTTTACTTTTAATAGCCCGGGGTGAAACCCCGGGAATTAATAAATTGGGTGAAACCCCGGGAAAAGAAAATAAAATGAAAAAAATTATTTATGTATTGGGGATTATATTGTGCACATTTGCTTTAAATGCCCAAAAGAAGAAACCATTGGTAGTGTTTGTATGTGGCGATCATGAATATAGTGGTGAAAGTACTTTGCCTTTGATAGCAAAGGAGTTGGAACAAACCTATGGTATGAGAACAAAGGTGCTTACCTCGTTTCCAGATCAAAATGCTGAAAAAAACATTCCTGGATTAGAAGCATTGCAGGAGGCAGATCTGGCGGTATTCTTTTTACGTTGGCGACAATTACCTGCAG
>JBEGQV010000185.1:0-3975 GCA_041180785.1 Bacteroidota bacterium
AATTATTTTTCTTTTCATCTCCTCACCAAATTTTGCTCAAAACAATTCGATTAAATTAAATCTAAGCTCTTTAGTGCTAAATAACTATAGCATCAGTTATGAGCGCGGAATAAGTAAACACACTTCTTTTTTAATAAATGCACGAATGATGCCCAATAGCGTGCTTCCTTTCGCGATAGAAATTGCAAAAGCATCAGCTAATTCAGGGGCAGATTTCACTAAATTTAAGTTAGGGAATACCGCGTACACGGCTGAATTCAGATATTACTTTGGTAAGAAAATAAGAAGCGGTTTTTACATTGCACCTTATCTTAGAAAAGCAGATTTCGACTTTTCTGTTCCCATTGAAATTGAAATACAAGACCCAAATACATTAACAACTACCATCAATAAAACCCAATTTAATGGAAAATTAGGAGGTCTTTCAGGTGGATTATTACTTGGCATACAAAAACATTTATCAAAACGATTTGTTTTAGACATTTGGTTAATTGGGGCACAAGTAGGTAAACTAACTGGTGATGTGACGGCAAGTTTAAATCCATATATCAATACCATCATGCAACGCGAATTAGCTAAAAAATTAGATCAAGCCAATACCGACTCTCCTATCCCTTTTGAATATGTAATTTCACAAGATAAAGTAAACTTTAAAGCCAATTCGCTTGCCCCTGGCTTAAGAGGATTAGGGCTTAATCTTGGATTTAAATTTTAGTAATTATGCACAATCGTCGGAATTTTCTAAAAAAAACTGGCTCGTTGTTAAGCCTTAGTTTGTTACCTTCCTTACCATTATTTTCAGAAGATCCCTCTTTTGAAATCTTTCATTTCACTCCCATATCGGAAACCGAACGATTAGCTCGCATTCAAAAAGTACAGAACTTATTAAAATCAACCCATACGCGCGCGCTGATTCTAGATGCTGGCACGAGCATGGAATATTTTACCGGACTACGCTGGTACCCAAGCGAACGCTCCTTATTAGCCATCATCCCCGAGGAGGGTGAATTATTGTACATTTGTCCGGCATTTGAAGAAGATCGCCTCAGTGAATTACCCAAAATAAAAGGACAAGTGATCACCTGGGATGAACATGAAAATCCATTTGAAATTGCTATTCATCAATTTCAAAAACGTCAACTGAAACCTGGTAAAATTGGTATTGAGGATAAAGCCCGCTTTTTTATAGCCGATGGATTAAAAGCCTTAAAAAGTCCGTATCAATTTGTAATAGGTAACGACATCATCATTCCTTGTCGATCCATCAAAACGACACATGAAATTGAACTGATGAAAATCGCATCTAATATCACCTTGAAAGCTATCGATTATGCCCTTACCTTTTTAGAAGAAGGAGTAAATGCTTCAAAAATAGCTGAGCGAATTGCCTACGCTCATCAGAAAATGGGTGCGCAGCACGATTTTGCAGATGTCAATTTTGGAATTGCAAGCTCCTTCCCTCATGGTAGTTCTAAACGTGCCCCTTTGAAAAAAGGCGACACGGTAATGATCGATGTGGGTTGTCGAGTGGGTGGTTATTGTTCAGACATCACTCGCACCTACGTATTTGGAATGGCATCTGACTATCAAAAACAAATCTTCGAATTAGAACAAAAAGCCCAATTAGCTGGATTTGCTGCAGCTCAACTTGGTGCCCCATGTGAAAATATCGACATTGCTGCCAGAAAAGTAATTACTGATGCAGGAATGGGCCCTGGTTACAAATTACCAGGTGTACCCCACCGCACAGGTCATGGAATTGGGATGAATGGACATGAATGGCCTTATATGGTTAAAAACAATAAAACCATCTTACAAGCAGGCATGTGTTTTAGCATAGAACCTACCATCGCTGTACCCGGACAATTTGGCATCCGATTAGAAGATTGTGTGTACATGACTGAAAAGGGTCCAGAATGGTTTTCCAGACCCGTCCAATCATTACTAGTCATTTAAGACCGATTCTACCAAATTAACCAGAAATTCAAAGGCATAGTTTTTCCCTTTGTGATGTTCGTAATCGGTTAATTTTGGAAGAAATGTTGCAAAAAAAGTTTGATGATGAGCTGTTTCTAAAATGGTACTTGACAAGGAATGAGGATAGGCATAACTTGGCTTAATTTCAGTAATGATGTGTGCAATCGTCGCACATAATTCTTTATAGGGTTTAAAAACCTCTTCCCTGTTTATTTCTTTAATATCTTTTACTAAATAGGTCTTACTACTTTCCTTAATCACAATTTGTATAAGCTTTCGCTTTTCAAAATCAACTTCTCCAAAGCCCGTCGGCAATTGATCCGTCAATATTTCTAATACTTTGATCAGTCGTTCTCTTGGTACTTGTAGGCCTTGCAATTGTATTAACAATAAATACTCAACATAAGACCAATACCAATTGAGTATATATAACAATAATCGATGTTTATTTTCAAAATAGCGATATACCGTTGCCTCCGTTGTTCCAATTTCAATCGCTAATTTCTTAAAGGTAAATTGTTCAAATCCTAATTCATCAATTAAATCAATTGACCTACGCACAATTTGTTTTCCCACAGCAGACGATTCGGGATCTCTTAAAAACAACTTACTATTAACCTTAAACTGAAGTAATAAATCCATGTTCAATAAATTCTACACAAAATTACAAATAAATAATTCACAAAAGCAATAGTATCCTTGATAATATTTTTACAATATTTAATAATAGTATTACTATTGTTTAAAAAAGTTTTTATAACTTGCGGAAAATTTAATGACAATGAATCATAAAAGTTATTTTGAACCCTTTCGTGCATTTTTACATCCTTACCAAAAAGAAATCAAAGGCATTTATGTGTTTTCGATTTTAAGTGGACTAGTGGAATTATCCTTACCATTGGGTGTTCAAACTATTATCGGATTGGTCATGGGAGCCCAAATGATTACTTCTATTTATGTATTGATTGGCCTAGTAACTCTTGGAGTATTTTTTTCTGGTAAAATTCAAATGAACCAAATGAAGCTAATTGAAAAGGTACAGCAAAAAATATTTACAAACATCGCATTTGAATTTGGAAGTAAGATTCCAAAATTTGATTTAAAAAAAATGGATAAGTCGTATTTGCCGGAAAAGGTAAATCGATTTTTTGATACCATGAATATTCAAAAAGGGATGTCAAAAATATTATTGGACATCCCCATTGCAAGCATTCAAATCATATTAGGTTTGATTTTATTATCCTTGTATCATCCTATCTTTTTGGCATTAGGATTATTATTGCTTCTTATTCTATTTCTTATTTTTCGCATTACGTTTCAAAACGGAATTGCTACTTCATTATATGAGAGTGATTATAAATACAAAGTAGTAGCATGGTTTGAAGAGGTTGCTCGTACGATCAAATCCTTCAAACTCGGAAAAATCAATGAAATAAGTTTACAAAAAACGGATCATAATGTTTCCAATTATTTGGACGCTCGAACAAAACATTTTGAAATTCTACTCATTCAATTCAAAAGCTTAATTACGTCAAAAGTTATCATTACCTTTTGCATGCTAAGCATAGGCTCATATTTGCTGTTAAATCAACAATTAAATATTGGAGAATTTATTGCTTCAGAAATTGTCATATTGATGGTTATAGGAGCAGTAAGTAAATTAATTAGTTCTTTGGACAGCCTATATGATGTGCTTACAGGAATCGAAAAAATTAAATTAATAACCGATTCCCCTTTAGAAAATAGTGGAAGCATTGAGTTAAAAAAGTCTATCGATGGACATCAATTAGAGGTAATACATTTGGATTTTGGATTTGACAACCAATCCCTGATTCTAAACGATATAAATTTTAGCGTTTTACCCAATCAAAAAATTTGTATTTCAGGTGGAGATGGTAGCGGTAAATCAACACTTATTCGTGTGCTGAGCGGAAATTACACAGATTTTCAAGGCAATATCTTAATTAACAATATACCTATTCAAAATTATAATTTAAT
>JBEGQV010000186.1:0-17353 GCA_041180785.1 Bacteroidota bacterium
GCTCAACAAGTAAAAAAAGTTATCATCTGCAACGAAGATCCCAACCCACTTGTCGCCGGAAAAGGCATTCAAAAACTTAGGGAGGCAGGCATTGAAGTAGAAAGTGGCATGCTATCAGAGAGGGGCAATGAACTAAACGCAAAATTTTTCACCTTTCATCGTCTGAAGAGACCCTATATTACCCTAAAATTTGCAAGTTCAGTCGACCAATTCATTGCACAAAAAGATGGCAAGGCCGTTACGTTCAGTAATGGTTTTAGTAAAACCTTGGTTCACAAATTACGAACCGAACATCAAGCGATTTTAATTGGAGCCAATACGGCTAATTGGGACAATCCACAACTCACCAATCGACATTGGCAAGGATCTAATCCGTTGCGTATTATTATGGACCCAAATAATCGGTTGAACCCAAACCTGACCATTCTTCAAGATGAACATCCTACATGGATTTTTACTGAATCTGTCAGCAAGGTTCATGCCAATAAAACGTGGTTTGCCTTACAAACCAAAAATGCGCATGCATTTTTAAATCGTTTACTTGAAACACTTTTTCAAAAAAACATTCAATCTATCTTAGTGGAAGGGGGTTCCTTTACGCTAAATCAATTTTTAGCCAATGAATTTTTCGATAAAATCATTCAAATTATAGATTCAAAACCATTAGGTGGGGGCATCTCCGTACCAGCTATTCCAGTGGAATTTCAACACAATGAACTAGTTGGAAAAGATAACCTTTGGAAGATTTGGTCGAGAACTTAGGCCCAGCCAAATACTTGAGCAAGCAGATACAAATTAAGGCCTAAAATAATCAAACTGATCGCCCACGATACGATTTGCAGGAATTTGGAATTGACAAATTGCCCCATCTTCGACGCATCACTCGTAAAAAGCACCAATGGGATTACGGCAAAACTCAATTGCATCGATAAAACTACCTGAGAAAAAATCAACAAGTCGTTAATTCTTGATTCTCCATAGAGTAGCGTGACAAAAAAGGCAGGAACAATTGCCAATAAACGAGTTAACAATCGCCGAATCCAGGGCTTAATTTTTAAATCCAAAAATCCTTCCATTACAATTTGCCCTGCCAATGTTCCAGTTACTGTTGCATTTTGTCCGGAGGCTAACAAGGCGATGGCAAATAAGGTACTTGCAAATCGATCGCCCAATACAGGATCTAATAATTGATAGGCATCGCGAATATCAGCCACATGCTGATTACCACTTAAATGAAATGCCGCTGCAGAAAGAATCAAGATGCCCGCATTAATAAAAAAAGCAAATCCTAACGAAATACTTGAATCATAAGTAGCAAATTTAATTGCTTGAGCCTTTTTAATAGGCTGGTCACCAATTGCGCGCGTCTGCACAATACTCGAATGCAAATACAAATTATGGGGCATCACCGTAGCACCTAAAATACCAATGGCCACATATAGTTGCTTAGAATCCGTGATGATGGAGCTTGAAGGAAGCAAACCCTTAACAATGGATCCAATTTCCGGCTTCGACACAAGTAATTCATAGGCAAAACAAAGTGTAATAATGCCTAGCATGGCCATTACAATTGCCTCCAATTTTTTAAATCCTCGATTTTGGAAATATAAGATTAAAAATACATCCAAAATGGTAATTAAAATACCCACCAAAATGGGTATTTCAAATAACAAATGTAATGCAAGTGCAGAACCGACCACTTCTGCTAAATCACATGCCGCAATGGCAATTTCACATATGAACCATAAAAATATGGCAACAGGTTTTGAAAAAGCATCGCCACATGCTTGGGCTAAATCTCTACCCGTAGCAACACCCAATTTCAATGCCAAATGCTGCAAAACCATGGCAAAAATACTTGAAACTAACACAACAGAAAGTAAGGTATAGCCAAAAGAGGCTCCTCCTGCTAAATCCGTAGCCCAGTTTCCGGGATCCATGTAACCAACTGCCACCATAAATCCAGGACCCATAAAGGCACGCAACGTCGGCCAGAAACCTTTCCCTTCCGGAACCGGAATACTGGCAAATACTTCTCGTAAGGTATTCTCTTTACGTTCTGAATGCCACATAATAGTTGTTAAACGTTTGTTGTTAGACGTTAGATAACTGACAAGTTAAAAACTATTTTTGTTAGTTCAAAATATTTTTTTAGACTTGTCTAAATTTTTATTTAAAGAAACCTTTACAAGCACTTATAAATTCCTTAATTTGCACAAAATATACGCCCATGACTACTTCATTAGCCGAGGAGAATTACTTAAAAATCATTTATCGTTTGTCGGAAACCAATCCGAATGAGATATCGACCAATGCAGTTTCGGAAATGACGCAGACAAAAGCGGCATCCGTTTCCGACATGTTAAGGAAGCTATCGGAAAAAGGATGGGTAAATTATCAAAAATACCAAGGTGTTCGTTTAACGGATGAGGGCCAAAAAATAGCCTTAAGCATTGTTAGAAAGCACAGACTATGGGAAGTATTTTTAGTAGAAAAAATGCGCTTCAATTGGGATGAGGTACATGAAATTGCGGAGCAATTAGAGCATATTGAATCAGATGAATTAATCAATAAACTTGATGCGTTTTTAGGTTTTCCAAAAGTGGATCCACACGGTGATCCGATACCAAACAAAGATGGTATTTTACCGGACTTGGGCTATCAATCATTGGCAGATTGCAAACCGAATACGCAATGCAAATTAATGGGAGTCGCACAAGATTCCACTGTATTTTTGCAGTTATTGACCAAATTGGAATTAAGTTTAGGAGCTAAATTGACTATTTTAGAAATCAATTCCTTTGACCGATCCATTTACATTTCCATAGAAGGAAAAAATCCAGTCTTTATCAGCCATGAAGTGGCTAAGAATATTTTAGTAAAAATTTAAGATAATAAATCGAGAACTTCTTCCTCGCTCAACGCACGCAATATACTTTCGTCGGAAGTGACTAATTCGTTGGCTAAGTCCAACTTACGTTGTTGTAACGCCAAAATCTTTTCTTCCACGGTCTGTTTACTGATAAACTTATAAGTAAATACCGTTTTCTTTTGACCAATCCGGTGGGCACGGTCAATTGCCTGTGCCTCTGCAGCTGGATTCCACCAAGGGTCTAACAGGAAGACATAATCTGCGGCAGTTAAATTCAATCCAACACCTCCTGCTTTTAAAGAAATCAAGAAAACAGATTGTCCACCTTCTTTCTGAAAACTTTCTACCTGCCCCATGCGATCACCCGTAGCACCATCTAAATAGGCATAAGAAATCCCCATTTCGTCTAATTTCTTACGAATGATATTAAGATGCTGAACAAATTGGCTAAAAATTAACACCTTGTGATGCTGCTCTAAAACGGTTTCCAATTTTTCCATCACAGCTTCCATCTTACCAGACTCCCCTTCAAATTTTTCATCAACTAGCAAGGGATGGTTTGCTAGTTGGCGCAACTTAGTCAAACCTTGTAAGACAGAAAAACGTGATTTCTGAAGTCCTTCGTCTTTAATTTGTTTTAATAAAGCATCCCGATAAAACGATTTCGTTTTGTCGTATAATTTTTCTTGCTCTTCCGACATCGAACAATAGGTTACCGATTCCATTTTCTCTGGTAAATCTGCCGCCACTTGTCTTTTTTCTCTGCGTAATAAATAAGGCTTTATTAAATAGTATAGTCGCTTTTTCTTTTCAGCATCTGCCTTTTTTTCAATAGGAATCTGAAAATGATCCTTAAAATAACGCTGTGATCCAAGCAAGCCTGCATTTACAAAATTCATTTGCGACCATAAATCCAAGGTAGAATTCTCTAAGGGGGTACCAGTCATGACTAACCGGTATTTGGCATTTAGTTTCTGTACTGCTTTTGTAATATTAGCCAATGGATTTTTTATAGCTTGTGATTCATCTAAAATTACATAAGCAAATTGCTGCTTTTCAAACCAATCAATATCCGACCGAACCATTCCAAAAGAACATAGCACCAAATCTACTTTGGAAATTTGACTTTGTAACTTCTCTCGTTGGTTGCCACTATATACCATCACACGCAATTGAGGAGTAAACTTCTTGGCTTCCATTTCCCAGTTGTATAACAGAGAGGTTGGCATCACTAATAGGCTTGGCAAGGTTTCACCTGATTCCTTCAAACTTTGCATTAAACAAAGTGTTTGAACGGTTTTACCTAAGCCCATGTCGTCTGCCAAACATGCTCCTAATCCAGCTGCTTGTCGCGTTCGCATCCAACGATATCCCTCTAATTGATATGGACGTAACGTTCCTTTAAAATTTTTAGGGACAGGGAATTCCTTCGTCATTAGGGTTAAATCCTGTATCGTTTTTTGACGAAGTTGTGTTTTAATTAAATCCTGGTTTTCCCATTCTTGAACCAATTGAAAATGCTGCTTTTTCAGATAAATTCCGTCATCTCCCGGACGTGTTTCTGAGAAATAAAATAAATCCTGATAATCGTGAAACCAATGATCAGGAATCATGGCAATTGAACCATCTGGCAGATGGAATTCATGTTTTTTGGCCAAAATCAATTGCCTAATTTTCAAAAATGGAATTTGAAACTCTCCAAAAGATATCACGGCTTGCACATCAAACCAATCCAGCTTTTCACCAATTCGAATTTTAATCTCTGGTTTTCCTAAGAAATATCGAGGCGCTTGTCCATCTCCTTTAAATTGTAAGGTAAATCCGGCTTGATCAATCGCCTGCTTATTAATGGTCAGCCATTGAACTGCCTCCCCTCGAGAAATCATAGCTCGACCATCGGTTTCCATAGGCAAACCTAAATTTTTCAGGGTCGTAAATGCACGTTTTTCTTTTGTGAGGGATCGCATAATCTTTTGAAAAGAATACGAA
The DNA here is from genome assembly GCA_041180785.1 of Bacteroidota bacterium. GTDB lineage: Bacteria > Bacteroidota > Bacteroidia > Cytophagales > Spirosomataceae > Sandaracinomonas. The sequence continues at coordinate 4,862 of JBEGQV010000186.1, forward strand.
TCACCTTTTTTCTCAAACAACACATTGGCCTCCGCACCTAAATTGTCCCATGGGAAACGATTATTTCCATATTGGAAAGACAAAGTAAATTGCCAACGGTCAGCTGCTTCTAATGCGGCTGCACTTTTTTTACCGGGCTTGTTGTCGGCATCCTCTATTTTTGGACCCACAGGTCCATATGACAATAAATATTGACAATTTTTCTCAGAATTGATGATTTCAAAACCTTTGGCATGCACCGGGTATCGTGCCACCATTCCTTTTACGAATTTCTTGAAATAGTCTTCTTCCATGTTTTTAGGAATCACCACAAATTTCTTATTCAAAAAGGCTTTTAATTTTTTACCCTCTAAGGCTGGTTTGAAATGATATAACTTCTGATTCAACAACATCCATGCGGGTTCATCACATAGAATCAATGCATCTTTGTACTGAAATTCTAGTTTGCTACCCAAGTATTTTAAAGAAGGGAAATAGTGCGTATTTTCTTCATTACGCATGAAATGGAACAACACTTCTACAGGCTCCGCCTGTATCTGAACAGATTGTCGCATCGGATTGCCATCATTTCCCATGATGAACAAAGTTTTATCCGGACAAATCAATTCAAAAATTTGCGCTCTTTTCTTTTCAACTAATTGAAGGACCACTTCCGACAATTCTTTCTCCCCTTTTTCTGGATCAAACGTTTTTAAAAAAAACTCTTCTTGCGTCCGCTTCTTTTGCGTATTGTACTTTTCAAATATCATGGAGGGCTTAATTGCCTCAATCAAACCCACCGCTGTTTTATCTCGTTCATCAAGCTGGTGCTCAAACTCAGAAAAATTTCGAGAAGTTAACGTTTGATATTCCCAGGTAAGCTGCCCTTTTTCATTTAACTGCACCACAAACACCTCAAACAAATACCCGAGGCATTCGTGAGAGAGAATTGAATACACCACCTGAAAAGGTTTACTTGGACTAATTTTCATTTAATAATTGCCTTTTTTAGGAGGCAGAATAAGTCAAACTTCCAAAAATACAAGAAAAAATTGAAAAAGATATGATTTTTTTATTGCTTCTTTAAAAGCATAGATACCCAATTGTTTTTTTCAAGCTGACTAACCTTGACAATTCCAGAGGCGGCAGCTTTTTTTTCAAGGGCAGGAACATCTTGAGTATAGAATCCGCTCAACAATAAAAATCCTCCGGATTTTAATCGAGCTGCATATTCATTCATTTCATCTAACAAGATATTCCGGTTGATATTGGCAATCAATACGTCATAAGATGATGAATCTTCGTCTCGAATTGTTCCTTGCACAAAGGGGATATCTTCACAATGATTTAATGCTGCATTCTCAATCGAATTTTCAACCGACCACTGATCAATATCAAATCCTCGAACCTGGCTTGCTCCTAATTTTTTTGCTACAAAGGCCAAAATACCAGTTCCAGTTCCCGCATCAAGAACTGATTTCCCCTTCAAATCAATTGCAAATAAATTTTCAACCATCAAACTTGTGGTTTCATGGTGTCCAGTTCCAAACGACATCTTCGGATTAATGATCAGCTCCAGTTGATACCCGGGCTCAGCGTCATGAAAACTGGCACGAATAAACACTTTATCGCTAATACGAATGGGTTCATAATTGGTCTCCCACACTTCATTCCAATTCTGTTTTTCTATGGTTTGAAGGGTATAAGTAAACGGACCAATTCCCTGATACTGCTCAAAAATAGCAATCATTTGATCTTCATCAAATAATTCTTGCACACAATAGGCATCAATCCCACCGGCATTTTCTTCAAAAATATCAAACCCAATACCGGCCAATTCAGCCATTAGAATTTCTGCAATTTCTGCGGATGCAGAAATGCTAACTTGAATGGTCAAATTAGAATCACTCATTGGATGTAGTTGGAGGAGGCGTTTTTTTACCGAACACAGAAATGTTCAAATATCGTTTAGGCTGCAACCTGAAATCAAGTAACAATTTATCCAGGTTCACCAAGGTCTTATTTAAACTGAGGTATAGACTATCATTTTTCAACAATTTCCCGGCTGACCCTTTTCCTTGTTCAAGAGATAACACGATTTTTTGGACAGAAGCCAAAGATGAATTGATTTCATTCACCGTTTTACCCAATTTCAAAGCTTGCAAGGAATCTGCAATGGTATTAAATTTTCCCATCAAAGGCTTTAACTGCTTTTCTGTTTCTACTAAATCGTTGGACAACAATTTTAGATTTGTGGAAATCTGCGCTAAATTTTCTCGATTATCGGTTACCAAACCATTCACTGATCCATTTAAACCTACAACGGCCTCGTTAGAATTTTGCAATAAGGTATTTAAATAATCACCCGTTTTTTCAAAACGCTTAGAAATTGCACGAAAAGAAACCAACAAACTATCAGCATTTGATATCACAGGAATGGCACGCTCTTTTAACAAATTTGTTAAACCGATTTCTGTTGTTCCTTTAATAAAGGATCCCTCTGGAAGCTCTTTAGTTCCTGCTAAATTGATTAAAATAATTTTACCACCTAATAAAGCTCCATCTGCCAAAACCACAGAGGTTTGATCTTTCAGATGTAAATCCTTATTCAATCGAAGTGTCACTAAAATCTTATTGCTTTTGTCTGGCTGCAATTTTACCTCCTTCACCTTTCCTACCTCGATTCCGTTCATCATGACCGGATTGGAAACCTGAAGTCCATCTACATTATCATATTCCACATAATATAAATTGGATCGGGTAAATAAATCATTCCCTTTCAGAAAATTAAATCCGAAATATAGAATTAGAAACGTAATTAACGCTAAAAATCCAACCTTTAATTCATTACTTTTGAACATATGTTCTATTTTTCTATATCCTCTTTATATTGCTTAAATGCTCGAACAATCGCATCGGCTACTTCTGTTTGGCCTTTCTCCGAGGATAAATATTCCTCCTCTTCTGGATTAGTTAAAAAACCTGTCTCAACCAAAACACTAGGCATTGCGGTACGCCAAATTACTAAAAATCCAGCTTGTTTTACACCAAAACTTTTTCTATTGTAGGTTTTAGCAAAATGATTTTCTACAAAGGAAGCAAATTTAACAGAACTAGCCATAAATGCACTTTGATAATTTGCCATCATAATGTGAGACAGAGGCGAAGTAGGATCAAATCCACCATACGTGTTTTCGTAATCTTTTTCCTGCAAAATAACCGAGTTTTCACGCTTTGCAACATTTAAATTACCATCTGTTTTGTGCAATCCCATCGTGTAGGTTTCTGTTCCGTATGCCGTTTTATTCAGTGCTGCATTGCAATGAACGGAAATAAACAAATCAGATTTGTTCCGATTAGCTATATTTGCCCGCTCGTTCAATTCAATAAACGTATCTGTATCTCTGGTATACACAATTTTTAAATCGGGATACATGGACTTCAATTGCTTACCAACTTCTAAAATAATTTTTAAAGTCACTTTTCCTTCTTGATTGCCTTTTGGACCACGACAACCTGGATCTTTACCTCCATGACCGGCATCCAAACAAACCGTCTTTAACAAGTTCTTTTTAGCAACTTTAACCGGATCGTTTGTAAAATCAAAAGACCCAAGTAAAACAACCGATAAAAGTAAAAAACCGTTTAAAAAAGTACGAAACGAAAACATAAACTTTGAAATATTACGCTAAGAACTAACAATAATGTAATTTTGTATTTCTTTTAACAACAAATATACGTTTTAACCTTGAATTTAATTGAATTCGGTCAGTAAATATATCTTTCTATTTGTTAGTATCGTTGCCTTTGGGACGCTTTCAATACCTATGAGAGCCCAAAAGTTAACGATACCGGATAGTACCCAACAGAAGGTTGTTAAAAAAGATACTAATACAACGCAATTAGAGACCACCGTATTTTATTCAGCTGTCGATTCTACCATTTTAGATGCCGAAAATCAAGTCGTAAATTTATATGGTGGCGCCAAAGTTAAGTATGGGCAAATCAGCCTAGAGGCAGATTACATTCGCTTAGACTGGGCAAAAAATGAAGTTTTTGCAAAAGGCACTTATGATTCAACTTCCAAAAAGGAAGTGGGCTTGCCATTGTTTATGCAAGGCTCAGATAAATACGATTCCAAAGAAATTCGATATAATTTCAAATCTAAAAAAGCAATCATCAAAGAAATTGTCACCCAACAAGGTGAAGGGTTTATTCATGGAAGTAATGTGAAGAAGGACGAGGAAGAAAACATGTATATTCGGAATGCGATTTATACCACTTGTAATTTATCACATCCACACTTTAATATTCGAGCGAGAAAAATCAAAGTAGTTGGGCGGAAAGAAATCATTTCCGGACCTTTCAATTTTGAACTCAATGACATTCCCTTACCCATTGGACTTCCCTTTGGATTTTTCCCCTATTCGCAGCCTAAAGAGGCTGGCAAATCAGGCATTTTATTCCCAACCTATGGAGAAGAACCGACGGGTCGAGGATTTTATTTACGTGATGGAGGCTATTATTGGGCAGCCAGTGAAAACATCGGCGTGCGGTTTACTGGACAAATTTATTCAAAAGGAGGTTGGGGTCTTGGAGCTAATTCACAATACAATAAGAAATACCGTTATTCAGGAAATTTCAATTTAGCCTACAATCGAAATTCCAATGGTGCAGAATTTAGTCCCACCTATCGAACCGACTTTGCCTTGCAATGGTCGCATAGTCCACGCGCCACAGGAAATTCTACGTTTTCAGCCTCTGTCAATTTGGTTTCGAATTCGTACAATCAATTTAATACGTTTAATTCACAACAATACTTATCTAACACAGTTAGTTCTGCGATTCAATATTCGAAAAACTTTGGACAAAACATTCGCACCGGAATTTCCTTTCGCGTTAACCAAAATACCACCACCCGCATCTTAGATGCGGGAACTGATTTTAACTTTGGAATGAATCAATTTCAACCTTTTAAACGTAAAAAATCAGTACAAGATCGCTTCATTGACCAATTTAGAATTGGATTGGACTTTTCAGGAAGCATCAGTCTTAATAACCAAGTGTCTGATTTATATACGCGATATGAGTTTGATGTATATCCAAGAGCATCTAATGACTTAAGGGGAACGATCCAGAAACCATTTATTCCAAAATCGTTAGATGATTTACCAGCAGGGGTGCTTCCGGTTAATTTGGAAACACTTCCGAAATTGATGGAAAAAGCACAAACAAAATTCAATTACAGTATTCCACTGGCCTTACCTAATATTAAAATCAATCGATACATCAATTTAACTCCTGGAGTTTCGTGGTCAGGTAATATGTATACAAGAAGCTATAAGTATACGTATATGAAAGGTGACTCCACCGTCAAAATTGATACCATTGGGGGCTTACCTAAATTCTCGCAGCAGCTTTCCTTTTCTGCCAGTATGAACACGCGACTTTATGGAACCGTTCGCTTTAAAAAAGGTCGACTTGAGGGCATTCGTCATACAATGGCCCCTAGTGTTAGCTTAAGTTATACGCCCGATTATTCAGACCCCTCGTATGGTTTCTATCAGGATGTTCGCATCAATAACAGAAAATTCGTGAACGCAAATGGCGTTGAACAAATTGGTGATATACGTAGAATTAGCACCTTTGATCCGCGGATAACGAGCTATGGTGGAGCTTCTGGGGCGATCAGTTTTGGCATCCAAAATACCTTAGAAGCCAAGGTGAAATCTAAATCAGATACGGCTACAAAACAAAGTGAAAAAATTGCCTTAATTGATAATTTTGGCATCAATGGAAGTTATAATCTATTAGCTAAGGAATATCCATTATCTAACTTGGGATTCAATGCTGCATCACGAGTGAATAAATTTGATATCAATTTGGGTGGCTCACTAGACCCTTATTTATATATTCCGGACCAATTTTTCCCTCAGGTAGGTAGAAGAACCCCTGATTTAATGATTAAACTCGGAGAAGGATTAGCCCGATTACAATCTTTTAACCTTTCTATTGGCAGAAGATTTGCGCCTAAGGGGTCCGACAAACCCAAAACAAGTGCCTTTGGTAGCCAGGCGCAAATCAATCAAATCAATCGCAATTTAGAAGACTATGTAGATTGGAATATTCCTTGGACCTTTTCATTCAGTTACCAATACAGCATGTTCAAAACCGGTTTAGCTGCAGCACAAGAAGTGAGTGGCATGACCTTCCAAGGCGATTTAAGCATTTCTGAAAAATGGAAAATTTCTGTCAACTCTGGCTATGACTTTAAATTCAAAGGCCTTACCTATACCACCTTATCTGTTCACCGCGATTTACATTGCTGGGAAATGAACTTCAATTGGACCCCCATTGCAAGTCCATTCTTTGGAAGAGCAAGTAACTATTCCTTTGATCTCCGCGTAAAAAGTTCCTTACTACAAGATTTGAAAATCTCAAGAAGAAGAAGTTTCTACGACAGAGGAGGATTCTAATTATTTCAAGACTCCTTTAAACTGCTTTAAGAATTTATCCATTTTAGGTTTGATGACAATTTGACAATAAGGCTGTTCACCATTTTCATTAAAATAATTTTGGTGGTAGTCCTCTGCCGGATAAAATGGCTGCGCTGGCACTATTTCTGTTACAATCGGATGTGGAAATACTTTTTCAGCATTTAACTTATTTTTCCAAGCCAATGCTTTTTCCCCCTGCATAGCATTGTGGAAAAATACAGCTGATCGATATTGTGTGCCCACATCATTCCCTTGTCGATTCAAGGTTGTCGGGTCATGTGTTTGCCAAAATATTTCCAACAATTTATCAACCGAAACTACTTGCGGATCATAGATGATTTGACATACTTCGGCATGGCCCGTAAGTCCAGAACAAACTTCCCGATAAGTGGGATTTTTAATCTTTCCGCCCATGTAGCCTGAAGTAACCTTTTCTACACCTTTCACTTGTTGAAAAACAGCTTCAACACACCAAAAACATCCTGCGCCAAATGTGATTGTATCCATTTTTTGTAAATTCTTTTTTACTTGATGAGCATTTGTTGAAACATTATTTCCACACGAAATAACTAAAAATGAAGCCGACAAAAACAATCCCAAAACTGATTTTCCAAAAAGAAGCGTTAATTTTGTCATAACATAGAAAATAATTTTCAATAGTACATTCAACAAACTTAACAAATATAAATGAATATGAGTTCGAATAGTGGTTTAGGGCTTTGGAAATTTTATTTAAATCAACCTAAATTTCGATTCCTTTTTATCTCATCGCTTCTTTATTTCTCAGTTTTCCCATGGAAAGCAGATGATTACTTTCAATATATCCAAAAAAGAGAAGGAGTTGTATTAAATGATTTCGTGTTAAACAGTATCCCTCCAGCAAATTTTTCCTACGCCATCTTCGGCATCATTTACCTCTCAATAATTTTTTTGCTGATTCAACTGCTAAAAAAGCCAACCTTATTTCTTTGGTTTGCTTGGGCATTTAACTTGGAAACAACCCTCCGGTTTATTTGTATTTATTTGATTCCATTAAATCCTCCGTTGAATTTAGTGGAACTTCATGATCCCTTAGCAGAAATATTTATTTACGGAGAAAATTTAGCGATTACGAAAGACTTGTTTTTCTCAGGACATACCGCCACAATGATTTTTGTATGTTATTTTTTGGAACAAAAAACACAAAAATACGTTGCGTATTTTTTGACATGCTGCCTTGCAGCATTGTTACTCCTTCAACATATACACTATACCATTGATATTATCGGTGCAGTTTTTTTTACACTGCTTTCCATTCGACTCACAAAAAGTTTACAACTTATTTCTTCACCTTTACAGTGATGTCTAATTTTTCGAACACCGAATTGTTCGATAAATACTCAGGAATGATTTCCTTGATCTTGGCGACTAAGTGTGTATTAGTCCCCATTTCTAAAATTGTTTGAATGTCATTTAATTGAACCTCCATAAAGGCGAAGCTTGGCGTATTCACTTTGGCAATTAAAATCTTTGGATTATGCGTCGGTAAGGTGTTTTCGTTATTACTCAACAACTCTTCATATAACTTCTCACCCGGACGAAGTCCTGAAAAATTAAGTTTAATATCTTTTTCCACCTGTAAACCACTCAAGGTAATCATCTTTTTCGCTAGGTCAACAATTTTCACAGGCTCTCCCATATCAAACACAAAGACTTCTCCCCCTTTGCCCATGATGGCGGCCTCTAATACGAGCTCGCACGCCTCTGGGATGGTCATGAAATAGCGCGTAATTTCTGGATGTGTAACCGTGACAGGTCCTCCTTTTTCAATTTGTTTTTTAAACAATGGAATCACGGAACCATTCGAACCCAAAACATTTCCAAATCGTGTAGCAATAAACTGTGTTTTGATGCCTCCAATTTGATTCAACGATTGCGTATACATTTCTGCCAAACGCTTGGTTGCCCCCATGACATTCGTTGGGTTGACTGCCTTATCTGTGGAAACCATCACAAATTTCTGCACCTCATTTTCTACGGATAAATCTGCGATTAATCGGGTACCAAGAACATTTACCTTAATAGCCTCATACGGATTATTTTCCATCAATGGAACATGCTTGTAGGCAGCTGCATGAAATACGATTTCAGGATTATGCTTCTTAAAAATTTTTGACATTCGATTCGCGTCTGTCACACTTGCAATGGCATAAACCAATTGAACATTTTGCGGTAACTTGTCTTTGAGTTCAAATTCCAAATCATAAATTCCTGTTTCAGATTGATCAACAAGGACAATTTTGCTTGGCAAATAATTGATTAACTGACGTACCAGCTCACTACCAATACTTCCCGCAGCGCCAGTAACTAAAATCGTTTTTGAATTGATTTCTTTCGAGATGGCCAAATTATTCATTTGAATAATTTCCCTTCCCAATAAGTCTTCAATCTTCACATTGTGAATTTGACTCAAATTAAAACTACCATCAACCCACTTATTCATGGGCGGAAGACTTTTTACTACAATCCCCTTCTCAAGAAATAAATCAGAGATGTATCTTCTCTTCTGGGTAGACAAATTATTGACAGCAATAATGACTGACAAATTTGGGTAGGCTCCAACAAATTTCTCAATCGCATTTTCTAAACTAAATACTTTTACCCCTTCTAAGGATTTATTAATGACTGATTCATTTTCATCTATAAAACCCAATAAATGAAAATTATTTTTCTTGTCGGCTGAAATTAAATTTTTTGTTAAAATCCCCGAATACCCAGCTCCAAAAATTAATACATTCGATTGCGGCAAATTAATGTTGGTAAAAAATTCAAAAATAGCTTTTGCAAAAATTCGAATACCTACCAAGAAAACAAGCGTAAGAAAAAAGTCAATTACAAAGAACGAGAGCGTTTGAGAAATAAAATTGATGGTTTCAAAATTATATTTCACTGCCCAAGAAATGATACAGGCAAGTAAGGTACTTGTAAATACTGTTTTAAAAATACGGAGTGTATCTTCAATACTGGTATGTCGAATAATGCCCTCGTAAGATTTAAAGAATAAAAAAGACAAAAATCGAATGCTAAAAACCAGCAGGAAATTAAAACGAAGGAGGTCTAAATCGACTTGACTAATTTGAAAATTTCTACGGGTGATCGTAGCAAGTAAAATACATACAATCACCACACACAAATCTATACCAAAGACCAACCATCTGGAAAGGAACCTATCAGAAAATTTACGTAATAAATAGCTTTTAGAACTTGGTTGCATAAGTCATTAAGTAGATTCGGTGGTTTTGCATTCAAAAATACTTAATATATTTCACTAAGGGTGCAGAAAATATATATTAATATGTAAATTATATGATTTCATACTGTGAAATTAGTGACAAAACATCTTCTTTTTTATTCCACATTAACACATCAATAATGGACAAAAATGGAATGAAATTGTGGGATGCCCCTTGCGGATAGGCACTTAAAATCGGGGACAAAAAATGCAAATTGACAGCTGATTTTTTAAAAAAATCCTTGGTGTATAATTCTTGACCATTGACAGCATTCACATATTCTGAGGATTCAAAATGTTTGGTGATTTCGATTAATCGCTCTGCCCTTCCCGCATCCTTTGCAATCGCTAATTCAGAACTACGATAAAAATCGCGTTTGAGACCGACAAAATCACATACTTTTTTCACGCTTAAAATCGCTAAATCAGAGATGCTTGAAGGTTGTTGTTCAAAAATAGATTTTACCAGTTCTAAGACCGCTTCAACATGAGGAGCTGATTTATACGCTTGAGAAATTTGCTGAAATAATTTATCTGAAAATTTACTTTCCCAAAAAACATCGATCTCATGAATCAATTTATTTTGACTTGCCCCAATTAAAGGAATAGTGAATTTATAAGCTTCGCCATGCAACAAGAGTTGGTTACGATTGATCCAACCTTTTTTAATGAAGTTTACATCATCATAAAAAACAAAAATATCTGTTGAATGAATCAACTGAAAATAACCTATGTAAGGAAAAACATATGGTTGCATGATGGCAACCTTTTTTGTATTAGTTGACAAATCCTGGTGCACTTAACGTTACAACTTGTTCAGATTTCATGACTAAAATCCGTTCATCCAACTTATCGGTAATAAATCCAATGGCAGAAACATCAGCTATTTTTGAAATTTTCTCGTAATCTTTCTGACTCACTGTAAAAATCAACTCATAATCCTCTCCACCATTTAAGGCAGCCGTTAATGGACTAAAATTAAATTCTGTGGCCACTAAATAAGTTTCGTCGTCGATTGGCAAATTTTTCTCAAATATACGTGCTCCTACTTGAGAGGCCTTACACAAATGTATGATTTCGGAAGACAAACCATCTGAGCAATCAATCATAGAGGTAGGCACTACTCCTAAACTATTCAATTCATGTATAATATCAAAACGTGCAGTTGGTTTCAATTGGCGCATGATCACATAACTTTTACCCTCCAATTCAGGTTGCATGCCTGGATTGGATAAAAAGACTTGTTTTTCGCGCTCCAAAGCTTGTAAACCCATAATTGCACCCCCTAAATCACCCGTCACACAAATGACATCATTTGGCTTTGCACCACTTCGCGTGGCCAACTTATTTGGTTCAACTTCACCGACAACATTGACAGAAACAATCAAACCATTTGGTGACGCAGTCGTATCTCCTCCAACCAATTCAACCCCGTATTCTTCACAAGCCAAGGCAACACCCTCGTAAAAAGAATCTACGGCCTCTACAGAAAACCGATTACTTAACCCTAAACCAATGGTAACTTGCTTTGGAATAGCATTCATGGCCGCAATATCAGACAAAGCTGCTGAAACAACCTTGAAACCTAAATGTGGTAATGGGGTGTAGGCTAAATCAAATTGTACCCCTTCAATATATAATTCGGTACTGTGCACCACTTGCTTATCGGTTGAAAAAACCGCTGCATCGTCTCCGATACCAAAAAGTGTTGAGGTACTTTTCTTTTCAAATTTATTAGCGATTCGATTGATTAAACCAAACTCTCCAATTTCACCGATCTCTGTTCTTTTCTCCATTATTTACGGGCTAACCAATTGTAATTTTACTTTTTTGTTTGATGCTTTGATATAGGTAGTTGTGGTCTCGATGGTCATAGCGCCAGCTGATGTAGGCTTGGTTACAATGGTAAAATCTAATGCGCCATTTGTACCTGAAGGTACACCGCTACTCGAGGTAAGTCCTGTTAATTTTAGCGTATTTTCATCCGTTGAAATCGTGTAATTTCCGGTGAATACGTTTCCATCAAATTCCGTTAATTTGACAGTTCCAGCAACACTTAAATCTAATTTAAATCCAGCATAACCACTCACTAAATTCGTTGTAGAAGCTTTTTGGTATTGATCAACACCATCCCAAGAAACGGTGCTTGCCGACCACGATTTTTTAATTAAAGTGGCAACGGTTTCTGTTGGAGTTGGGGTTGGAGTGGTTCCACCACCTCCTCCATTTGAGCTACAAGATAAAAGGATTAATGCTGCGCATGTAACCATTAACAAAGATATCTTTCTCATCATAATTTAAAAGTTTCGTAAATATAAAAATCTTTAGGCACAAAATGAAAATGACAGTAATTATCAGTAGATTCGAAGAAAAAAAGCTTGAAAGAATACACAAAAAGTCAGCTAGCACTACGAAACGGGCAAGACAAACCAGAAATTTGGGTGGCTTATTTGGGGGATATTTATGATGTGAGTCAATCTAAATTATGGAAAAATGGAAAACATTATGAACATTGGGCAGGTCAGGATTTAACCCAAGAGCTTGCTGATGCTCCACATGCCGAAAAAGTGTTTGAGAAATTTACAATTGTAGGGAAATTAATATGATATTACTTATTGAAAGTGGCTCCACCAATACACATTGGCGAATTATTAGCAATTCGACAGAAAAACCCCTCGACTTTCACTCCAAAGGAATTAATCCCTATTATGAATCCGCTGCGGAAATAGAATCCCACCAAAAAGA
>JBEGQV010000187.1:0-3497 GCA_041180785.1 Bacteroidota bacterium
TTGAGGAACAATTTGAATGGAAGTCAATTCACGATATTCCAGAATTGGTGTATGATCACCGAGAAATATTAGATGAAGCCTTGTTTGCCTTACGCAACAATTTTGATCAACATTTAAATGCCAATAATTTGTTGCCAGAGACTTTTACCATGAAAGAATTGCAACAAGTCTACGAAACTGTTTTTGAGAAAACCTTTCCAATGAATAATTTCCAAAAAAAGATGTTAGATTTAGGAGTTCTAGAGCGTTTGGAAAAAAAATACACTGGTTCACAACACAAGGCACCCTATTTGTATCGGTTTAAGGTATGTTAGATTTTTTAAAGGCTAGTATTATTTGTGGATTACTCACGGTATATGTGCTACTTGTGAAGAAAAATGCGATGCGATCTTTTTCAGATTATATCTTGTCTTTTTTTATTTTGTTTCAAATCTGGACAGTCGCCATCTATATTCTAATATTTACTGGGAACATCATTGAAGTACCTTATTTTTATCGAACCGCTGCACCTATTACCTTCTTAATTCCTCCATTGGGATATTTTTATGTTCGTTCTATGTTATTTAATGAACATAAGTTCAATAAAATAGACCTTTTACATTTGTTACCATTTTTGTTCTTTTCGATTAATTATTTACCTTTTTATATAAGTCCAAATTCGGTTAAAATTCAACTTATTTCCAAAATTGTAAGTGATAAAAATTTCTCCATTCAGCAACAGCAAGGATTGTTTTCTGAAAATTTATTTTTCCTATTTAGACCTTTTCAGGCAATCATTTATTTAATTTTTCAGTGGGGATTGATTCATCAATTTAAGCAAGAAAATGCCAATCAAAAAATTGCTGAACAAATCAAACTAGTAATCAATTGGCTAAAAATATTTACATCTGCCAATACCTGTATTTTGTTTGCCTTAATTAGCTCAATTGGCCTCTATTTCTTTTCTGAAAATTTATTTAAAGACAATTTATATAATATAATCCCTAACCTATTACTTGGAATCTCATTCTTTGTTATTTGCTCTTATTTATTAATATACCCACAAACTCTAACGGGCTTACCTTTTGTTAAATACAAAGAGTCGAAATCAACTTTGATTCAAAATGAAACGGACAAGATTCCGTTTATTTATTCGGATTATTCAAAAGAAATTAAACTTTTGGAAAGTTATTTTGAAGAAAGTAAGGCCTATTTACAACCCAATTTAACAGTTAGTCAGGTAGCTGTTGCATCAAACATTCCTGTTCGAGATTTATCGTATGTCATCAATAATTACTACGAAAAACGGTTTAATGATTATTTGAATGAAATGCGACTATTGCATTTTTTAAAACATGTAGATAAGGAATCTCTAAATAATTATACCATTGAAGCCATTGCTTTGGAGTCTGGCTTTTCCTCCAAAAGTTCATTTTACAGAGCCTTTAATCGTTTCTATGGACAGACGCCATCAGAGTATTTTCAAGCAAATAATACCTCAAATCTGCGTGTAAAATAATTGTAATTAGTTTCAAATTCAGAACTTGGGAGGTTCTCCATCTTACTTTTTTAGGTGAATTTTAGTGTAAGGAGTAGTTTTAATTTTTATTAAAATGTTGCATCCTTCATGATAAAACGAGTTGGCCTATCGTTACTGTTCTTGTTAATTTCTACTATTTTTTTTGCGCAAAAAATTAATTTTTCTCTTGGCAGAAATCAAACCACTTATCATTTAATTAACAATTCCGGAAACGAAATTGATTTTCTCCAATCAGCATCAGGGAATCACTTACAAGCAACCTTTATTCAGCCCTTGTTAGACACTTTAAACTTACAAGCTAAATCTGCTGAAAAAGCACTTAAATTTTCAAATAAACCTCTTTTATCAAAAATTTTAAGTCAATTTACCTACTGTGCAGGTTTACAGGTATCACAACTGAATGCAGTTGGAAATATCCAGCAAATTGCTCTAATTTATAACACAGATTATGTGGGCGCCACAGTTGGAGTCGGGATTTTACTTCCGCTCTATAAACGACTAACCATCCATACAGAAACTCAATTAATTGCCAATAAATTACTTCATGGGCAGCAACAAACTGCTAGTACATTTTATTCACTTACTGGAAATCCGCAATTTGATGGTATAAAATATTTCAAAGGATATAAAATTGCTTTAACAGGTAAAATCAATTCTAGTACTGATTTATTTATCTCCTATTCACATCAATCTTCCATATCACCTTCCGAATCACTTACAGGTAACTTAACCATGGATAGTCAATCAATTGCCATAGGACTATCACTTGCTATAAACTAGTCTTAAAAATATCATTTAATGAAAAATCATTACGCATTTATCCTACTGCTCTTCCTTTCATTTCAATCATTTTCACAAACAGAAAACAAAGGAATTAATTACCAAGCGGTGATTCTCGACCCAAAACCATTGGATGTACCTGGAGTTTCAATTACCGGTCAACCTTTATCCAAAGGGAAAGTTTGGATAAAATTTACCTTAAAAAATAGTATGGGTATCGATTACGAGGAAGTACAACAAACTGTAACCGATGAATTTGGTCTAATCAACTTAGTGGTAGGAAATGGTAAAGTAGTAAACGGCATTGCAAAGTTTTCCAATTTTGATGCCATCCTTTGGGATTCAAATTCAAAATCTTTACAAGTAAGTGTCAACTTTGATGGAGGAAATATTTTCACAGAGGTCAGTAATCAACCCTTAAATTACACACCGTATGCTTTATATGCCGCATCTGTAGATTATAAAAATGTACGTTCTGCACCCAAAAATTTAAGTGATTTCTCCAATGATGTAGGTTTTTTGGTCAATAAAGATTTGGAACCCATTAACAAGGAGATTAAAAATAACACAAATAACATATTGTCCCTTGGTGCCGAATTATCAAACTTTGAATCAAAAAATGCGAATGCATTTTTAATTGTTGATCAACAAATTCATTCCATCAATTCCACCTTGCAAACTGATTCAACAAAAATTTTACAATTAGCAAATTCGGTTACGACATTAAATAATACACATACTGCTTTAAATAACCGGATAAACGATAATTCGATCCAAATTGAACAGGTGTTACATTTTTCAGAATCCATTCAAAATACTGTCAATAATTTAGGAGGCACTTTTGAAAATCTAAATAATAAATCAACCAACATCATCGATGATGCAGCTTCAACTACTAAATATCCTTCCGTAAAAATTATCAAAGATTATGTAGATGCAACTATTGTTACCGCTACTTCTTCCGTCACAGATGCCACCAAAGAACCCATGATCGCTACTGGAACCAGTTCGCAATATTACAGAGGTGATAAATCTTGGCAGACACTTGATAAATCGGCAGTTAATTTAGGAAATGTCGACAATACCGCTGATGCCAACAAACCCGTTTCAACGGCTACGCAGACTGCTCTGAATCTGAAAGCCAATACTTCGGATGTAAATACATCTTTGGCCTTGAAAGAAGATCTTAGTAATAAAT
>JBEGQV010000188.1:0-5833 GCA_041180785.1 Bacteroidota bacterium
GTTATTATGGACCATTAAATGGTGTGAATATGAACGTGGGATACCACAATGAGCATCACGATATGCCTTCAGTACCTTGGAATAATTTACCCAAATTAAAGGCCATGGCTCCCGAATATTACGATAACTTGAAATACCATACCTCTTTTGTAAAATTGTTTTTTACATTCCTATTTCAGCAAGAAATTGGTTTATATAGTCGCATAGCTCGTAAAGAACGCGGAGGGGTTCCTTTGACGGATACTTCTACGCCAGATATGGATTAATTATGAGTTATGAGTTATGAGTTATGGTAATTTAAAAATCAATAATTCATAAATCATAACTCATAACTCATAATTCATAATTTTAATTTATCACAACCTTTATTTTAGGCCCTTCCAAAATATTAATCTTCGTGCCTTCTTTGTTTACCATCACTTCTAAGTGGGTTTCACGGAAGTTGATTTTAAATGAATAAGAATTCCAATGACTTGGTAAAAATGGACTGAAGTGAAGTTTATCGTTGATGACCTTCATGCCACCAAATCCTTTGACGATCGACATCCAAGTACCTGCCATGGAAGTAATATGACAACCATCTTCAGTGTCGTTGTTGTAATCATCTAAATCCAACCGTGCTGCTCGATTATAGAATTCATACGATTTATCGACTTTTCCTAATTTTGCAGCAAGTATACTGTGTACACAAGGGCTTAGCGATGATTCGTGAACTGTTAAAGGTTCATAGAAATTGAAATTTCTTTCAATTTCTTCTTGCGTGAAATCCTCTTCAAAAAAGTAAATCCCTTGCAATACATCTGCTTGTTTAATGTAACAAGAGCGTAAAATACGATCCCAGGACCAATTTTGATTAATAGGTCGTTGACCGGCAGGAATATCTTTAACTGGAATTAATTCTTTATCCAAAAACCCATCTTGCTGTAAGAAAATCCCTTTTTTCTCATCTTTCGGGAAATACATGTTGGCAATGATGTGTTGAAAAACTTTAACTTCGGCATCTGTAAAGTGCGTATCTGCAATTTTTGTGGCAGCTTCCTTTGGGAAGTTTTTCAAAATTTCTTGTTGAACCTCTAAGGTATATTTTAAACACCAAGTGGCAATATAATTCGTATACCAATTGTTGTTCACATTGTTTTCATACTCATTAGGTCCTGTAACACCTAACATAACATATTTTTGCTTGTCTTCTGACCAGTTGACGCGCTGAGCCCAAAATCTTGCGATCCCCACCAAAACCTCCCAACCATATTCTACTAGATGTTTGCGATCGCCTGTATAATCAACATAATCTTTTACCGCATAAGCAATCGCGCCATTGCGATGAATTTCTTCGAAGGTAATTTCCCACTCATTGTGACATTCTTCGCCGTTCATGGTAACCATTGGATACAAAGCTGCACCTTTAGAAAATCCGAGTTTTTCAGCATTTTCTATAGCTCTATCTAATTGTTTCCAACGATAAATCAACAGGTTTTTGGCCACTTTTTGCGGGGCTGTAGCTAAATAAAAGGGAACACAATATGCCTCAGTGTCCCAATAGGTAGAACCACCGTATTTTTCACCTGTGAAGCCCTTTGGACCAATATTCAATCGCTCGTCTTCGCCAGTATAGGTTTGGTTCAATTGGAAAATATTGAATCGAATTCCTTGTTGGGCTGCAATATCGCCGTCAATAATGATGTCGTTAATTGCCCATTTTCTTCCCCAAGCTGCTGAATGATCTTTGA
The DNA here is from genome assembly GCA_041180785.1 of Bacteroidota bacterium. Taxonomy (GTDB): domain Bacteria; phylum Bacteroidota; class Bacteroidia; order Cytophagales; family Spirosomataceae; genus Sandaracinomonas. The sequence goes on from JBEGQV010000188.1 coordinate 1,731, forward strand.
CCATTTGTTCGAATCCTTTTTCAGCAATTCGATTTAAATAATCTAGACCTTTTAGTTCAAAAGTGGAAACCTTGTGATTTTCGGAAGATAAATTAACTGCAAATTTTTGTATTGTCAATTCATCTCCTTGGTTCAAAGAAATCGAATAGTTTAATCCTGTATATTTTTCTTGTTGAATTTTTTCAGCTTGTAATTCTTGAATGTGGTTATTTACAAATAGTTTAATTTTTTGACCTGTATAAACTTCAAAACCTGTTTTTAAGGTTTTTGACCATACGAATGAACTGTTTTCTCCGAAACCCGTTTTGATTTCTTTCCAAAATTTTTCTCCATAATTTGAATCTTTATTGGAAATATCGCCATCAATGAAACAGTTGATGCAAACATTTGATGAGTTGAAATTTTCAGCCTTTAATGTAAAAGAAAATGCAGCTGATTCATCATCTGCCATGCTATTTAAACGGGTAGAATGTAAAGAAAGGATTTTACCATCTGAAAGTTCAATTTTACAGGAACGATACAACAAACCATCCTTCATGTTTAATTCTCTGTAAAAATCAAGGACTTTTGAAGTGTGTAAATCAACAATAATTCCATCAATGGTAATTTCTAATCCTACCCAATTGGCAGCATTTAATACTTTTGCAAAATATTCCGGATATCCATTTTTCCACCATCCCACGCGCGTTTTGTCGGGATAATAAACACCTGCCACATAGTTTCCTTGAAGCGATTTACCTGAATATGTTTCTTCAAAACCCCCTCTCTGACCCATTCGGCCATTTCCTAAAGAAAAGACGGATTCTGTGATTTCATTATACTCAGGGTGGAAGCCTTCTTCAATAATCTTCCATTCATCGTGCTTAAGATACTGTTTCACTCGTGTTTTAAATTTGATGGTTTATATGAATTTCAAAAATAAGGATTAACACTTTATTTGAATAAGAGTGCTAAACTGTTTCTTATAAATTCAATAAATTTTCTACTGAAATACTTAGAAATGAGGGTATTACTTTGTCTGCATCCCTTAAGACAGATTCCTCTCCGATTCCAATGGTTTTCATGCCTCCTTTTTTGGCTGCTTCAATGCCTGCTTGTGCATCTTCAAAAACAATGCATTCTTCTGGACTTACTCCTAAAGCTTCTGCACCTTTTAAAAATACTTCAGGATCCGGTTTGCTCTTTTGAACAGAATTTCCATCAATAATGGCATCAAACCATTGAGATAGTCCAGTTTTATCTAAAATAATTTGTGCATTTTTAGAGGCGGATCCTAATGCGATTAAATATCCTTTTTCTTTAATGGCTTTCAAAAATTCACTAACTCCTGGTAAAATTTCACTCGGATTCATGTGAGAAATTAAATTCAAATAATTCTCATTTTTTTCAACAAGCCATTTGTTTTTATCGTCCTGACACGCTGTTTTTCCAGCCCATTGCAATATTCTTTCTAATGATTCACCTCTAGATACACCTTTTAATTGTTCATTTTGTTCTTCAGTTAATTGGTATCCAAAATGTAAGCCCAACTGTTGCCAGGCTTTAAAATGATAAATAGCAGTGTCTACCAATACGCCATCTAAATCAAAAAGGCACGCCTTATATTTCATCTATTTTTCCTAATTATATTTTTATCGAAATACAAAATTATTACTTTTACAATATCCAAAAAAGGATTTAAAACAGTGCTAGACTGTTTATTTTCAATTTTTTATGTTTAAAGTCAACAATTTTGTCATCTTCGTTTTTATATTTTGTTTTTTGACAAAATTTGACGCTTTTTCTAATGATCCTATGCCTAAGAATTCTTCTCATAAATTTGTTGTTTATCAAATGATGTTTCACCTGTGGGGTAACCAAAATCAGGAAGTGTTAGAAAATGGATCCCTTCAACAAAATGGTGTTACTAAATTCAAAGATGTATCGTCTAATGCCTTAAAAGCCCTGAAGAAAAAAGGATTTACCCATTTGTATGCAACTGGATTGCTTGAGCACGCAACGATGGAGGATATGTCGAAATATGGATCACCTATAGACCATCCGGATGTGGTGAAGGGTCGAAGTGGCTCCCCTTTTGCCATCAAAGATTATTTTGATGTGAATCCATTTTTTGCTGATCAGCCTGAAAATAGATTAGAAGAATTCCAATTAATGTTGGACCGTATTCATCAAGAGGGTTTGAAATTAATAATCGATTTTGTGCCCAATCATTTGGCTAGAAACTATTATTCAGATAAAAAACCAAAAGGAATTGTAGATTTTGGAGCGAAGGATGATGTTTCTAAATCATTTGACCCAAATAATAATTTTTATTACCTGCCAGGTACTCAATTTAGTATTCCAGAAGGAGTTAATTCTCCTGTAAAAGTCACCATTCCTTATGTGGAAATTCCTGCCAAAGTAAGCGGTAATAATGTGTTCAATGCAAAGCCATCTATTAATGATTGGTTTGAAACAGTGAAATTAAATTACGGGGTTGACCTACAAAATCATAATAAAACGCATTTTCATCCAATTCCAGATACTTGGAATAAAATGACAGAGGTTCTATCCTATTGGACTTCTAAAGGAGTTGACGGATTCCGCTGCGACATGGCTGAAATGGTGCCTGTTGAATTTTGGGAACATGCTATTTCGAAAATAAAAGCACAAAATCCGAATTTGATTTTTGTAGCAGAAATTTATCAGCCTGCTATGTACAAAGAATACATTTTCAAGGGCGGATTTGATTACTTATACGATAAGGTGGGTTTATACGATGCCATTCGTCGTTTGATGGAAAACAAGGATTATGCTACTGTAGAAGATATTACCAAGGTTTGGCAACATGAGTCGGGTGATTTTGCTCAACACATGCTTCGTTTTTTAGAAAATCACGACGAGCAACGAATCAATACGCCATCCTTTGCTCAACATAATTTATGGTCCACCATTCCTGGCATGGCTGTTACAGCCTTGCTACACGATGGTCCACTGATGATTTATTCGGGTCAAGAATTTGGTGAAAAAGCAACGGAAAAAGAAGGATTTAATCAGGCAGATGATCGTACCTCTATGTTTGATTTTTATCGAATTGAGTCACACCAGCGCTGGCTGAATGGAGGGAAATTCAATCAGGATTTACTGACTGCAGAAGAAAAGGCCTTGGATGATTTTTATGTAGATTTGATGAAATTTGCACAAAAAGAAGCTGTTTTTACCTCTGGTAAATTTTTCGATTTGCAATATGCCCAAGGAACATTTTATGATCGAAAAAAGGTGTATTCCTTTTTGAGATTTACGGAAAATGAAGCCAATTTGGTGATTTGTAATTTTGATGCGCATCAGACAAAACAATTTTTAATTGAAATTCCTGCATTAGCCATGGATATGATGCAAAGAAATCAAGTAAATTTGACCAAAAAGAAATATTGGATTGCGCCAAATATAGCAGGTCAAGCTCAAGTAAAAGGTCATCAAATTACGATTCCTGCTAATTCAGTCATGATACTAAACCTTAAATAATGGAACAATGAATAAACCAAAACTTAGTTTAGGACAAATCATCAACATGAGTGTTGGTTTTTTGGGTATACAATTTGGATTTGCCCTACAAAATGGAAATGCTTCCCGCGTATTGCAAAGCTTTGGTGCAAATGTAGAGCAATTGTCCTGGTTTTGGTTGGCTGCTCCTCTTACAGGTATGATTATTCAACCCATTATTGGATTTTATTCCGATAGAACTTGGAATGGTTTAGGCAGAAGAAAACCTTTCTTTTTAACTGGAGCAATTATCGCAGCTACCGCCCTCTTATTTTTTCCGCATTCTGGTGCATTGGCAGCCTATTTGCCTCCTGTGATGGTGGGTGCAGGTATTCTAATGATGATGGATGCCTCTTTCAATGTGGCTATGGAGCCGTTTAGAGCTTTGGTGGCAGATAATTTATCTGAAGAGCAAAGTACTTTAGGATTCTCCGTTCAAACTTTTCTGATAGGTATTGGAGCTGTTGCAGGTTCTTGGTTACCCTATATTTTTGCTAATTACTTAGGATTTGCAAAAGATGCTCCGGAAGGACAAATTCCTGCCAACGTACAATATTCCTTTTATGTCGGGGCCGCTGTTT
>JBEGQV010000189.1:0-8077 GCA_041180785.1 Bacteroidota bacterium
TTTTTTGACATCCCGCCTGCTATCATTGCTTGTTGAGCAATGGAAGACGTAAATCGTTCATCGTGGGTAATGATTTTACGATTGGGGAATTTATTTTCGAAGGTTTTGATAAACTTTCGAACGAATGGGGTTGAATCTGTATCTTGGTTATTAAGGTTTTTGGGAAGTCCGATAACCACCTCTTCTACTTCTTCTTTTGCAAAATAATTTTCTAAATAACGGATGAGTTCTGTGGTAGGAACTGTTTCAAGAGCAGTTGCAATAATTTTAAGAGGATCTGTAACAGCCAATCCGGTTCTTTTTAAACCATAATCAATTGCTAAGATCCGTCCCATGTTATTGAATGAAGCCTTTGTCGCGCAATATTTTATCCATTAACTTTTTATCATTATCGTTATTAAACACCGAAAATGGCAAATAGATAAATTGATATTTTGCTAATTCTAAAATATAGGCTTGTTTGTCTTTGTAGGCTTTTGCAATCATATCCCATTTCATCACGCCACCTTCTTTGTCGGAAAGTTTCATAAGAATTTGTCGACTATCAATCTCATAACGGTATTTGTCAAACAACTGCTTGTATTGCGCCAATTGAGTAATGCCTGTAAATTGAACTAACCAAAACAACACATAACCAATGGCACCTATGACGGTGAAAATATAAATCCACCAATTTTTATACGTCCCTGTCAAGTTTAACGCAACATTCATTCCAATTAATGCAATTGGAACAAAAAGCCATTTCCATTGATTTGCGAACAATTGGCGCATACACAAGGCAATGTATTTATTTTTTTCGATTCCGTATTTTTTCGTTTTAATTGCTAGCGGATTAGAAGGCGCTTGTTGCATTTGTTGGCGTTGAGCCCCGTACATTCTTGCCATACCAAAAAATTTAAAAGGTGATTGAGCCCACAAAGGTACGAATTTTGGATTATTTTGGTAATTTTAACTTGGTTTTTGAATAATTAAGAAACATATGTCGGCAAAACAAGTATTAGACGCAGCAGCATTAACCCAAAAAATCAGACGAATTGCCTTTCAGATTTATGAAAACAATTTTGAAGAAAAGGAAATCCTAGTAGCTGGCATCATTGGCGAAGGCTATGCGCTTGCAGAATTGATTTGCAAAAACATTGCTGAAATATCAAAAATTAAAGCAAAAGCTGTTAAAATCGACTTAAACAAAGAAGTACCCTATGATCGACCAGTTGTGTTTGATTGTGATGTAAAAGTGTTTGAACAAAAAGTAATCATCGTCGTCGACGATGTTTTAAATACAGGCAGAACCTTTTCTTATAGCCTTGCCCCTTTCTTGGCAATGCACGTAAAAAAAATTCAAGTGGCAGTACTAGTGGATCGCAATTACCGCAAATTCCCCATTTCAGCAGATTATATCGGATATGAATTATCTACCACCCTATCCGATCATGTGGAGGTCGTGATCTCTAATGAGAAGAAGAGAGGGGTGTATTTATTGTAGTACTTAGAACTGTAGTACTTAGAACCGTAGTTTTAGGTATTAGGGGTAAGGTATGAGGTATTAAAGATTTACTACAGTTCTACAGTTCTTCAACTCTTCTTACTCCTCTTCGGTGCTGCGCCAAGTAAAAACCCATAGGCATTTAATTCGGGCACAAAATCAAAAATCACTTTTAAGATGGCTGCTAATGGCAAGGCGAGGATAAGTCCTTGAATGCCCCAGATAGTTTCTCCGACAAGTAAAGCAATCATGGCCACCATCGGATTCATGCTAACTTTTGATCCGATAATCATGGGTGTTATAAAATTTGCCTCCACAAATTGCACGGCTGCAACCCAAGCAACTACGGCCATCGCGTGTGTTGGACTTAAGGTAATTAAACTCAACAAAACGGGTAAAGAAGCTGCTACCCAAATACCTACATAAGGTATCAATAAAAAGACTCCTGTAAGCGTTCCGAAGAAAACGAAGTAATCGACACCTATCCACCAAAAACCGATAATGTTTAATGAACCAGCGATAAGCATCACCAGTAACAATCCTTGCAAATAACTTTGCACGACACCTCCAATTTTACGCAGCAAATTTTGCATTTCACTTTCTTCGATTTTCGGAAAAACTTGGTGAAGAAAGGAAGCAAAAAAGGAACGGTAATAAAGAATAAAGAAAATGAAGATGGGAATTAAGATCACGTTTGTTATCACATGAAGGATGGTACCGAAGGTGGTACCCAAAATCACACCCGAATTTTTCAATAAATTTAAGGTTTGATTGGTAACCTCTAACATTTGTTTTTTTCTCGAAATATTTAAACTTTTTGATAAAAATGATTGAATAGAGGAGATATAGGTTTCAAATTTCTTGACAAACATCGGCCAATCGGATGCAATGTCTGCAACTTGTAAAGTTAATAGTGTTATTCCACCCACTAACAACAAGCTAGTTACTAATAAGACAATAAAGATGCTTAGAGACCTCGGCAATCCACGCCTTTCTAACCAAGAAGTAATAGGTAATAAAAGCAACGACAAAACAAGTGCAGATGCCAGCAATACCAGAATGTCTTTGAGCCAAATCATCCCTATCACAAGAATAGTGATGGAAAACAATGTGGCTGCCAAGCGAAAAGCAAAAGGATATTTATGGATCATGTGAAAAAAAACTTTTAATAAGTTAAATAAAAAATTAACAATTTGTTAATATTGAGCTCTCTATATTTGTGTCATAATTTACGCCAAACCGTATGAGCACAGCTTCGAATAACTTTAAAATCCTTCTGGTTGACGACGACCCGGATATTTTGGAGCTCTTAGAGTACAATTTAGCAAAAGAAAATTACATCCTTGATAAAGCCAATGATGGTGTAGAAGGCTTAGAAAAAGCTAAAACTTTTAAACCTCATTTAATCATTATGGATGTCATGATGCCAAAAATGGATGGCATTGAAACTTCCAGAAAAATCAAAGCTCTTCCAGAATTTAAAAACACGATGATTTTGTTTTTAACAGCTCGTGGAGAGGAATACACTGAAGTAGCCGCTTTTGATGCGGGTGCACATGATTATATTATTAAACCCATCAAGCCAAGAGCTCTTGTAAGCAGAATTAATGCTTTATTTAAAAGAGATGCTGCATTAGAAACAAAAAACGAGGTGATTGAAATCGGTGGACTCATCATCAATCGCACCAACTATTCAGCAACCTTTCAGGGCAGACCATTGGTGTTACCCAAAAAAGAATTCGAATTATTGATCTTTCTAGCTTCCAACCCAAACAAAGTTTTTAACAGAGATGAACTTTTAGAAAAAGTTTGGGGAAATGATGTCTATGTAGTTGAACGTACCATCGATGTACATATCCGCAAACTTCGCGAAAAAATACCAGAGACATATATTAAGACCTTGAAAGGTGTAGGGTATATGTTTACGGTAGAGTGAGCCAGTGAGCAAAGTGAGCCAGTGAGCAAAGGGAGGTAGTGAGCTAGCTCACTATGACACTTTTTTCGTAACTTGCGGATTGATATGAAATCTGCAATTATTGCCTTCTTTTTACTATTAAGTAGTATTCTAAATGCCAATGCCAGTCCCAAGCGAGAACTTCGCGGGGTTTGGATTGCAACTGTGCAACACATCGACTGGCCCAGTAATCGGAACTTCAATTCCATAAGCCAAAAAGAAGAATTTATTTCTATTTTAAATTCCCATCAAGAAACCGGTATCAATGCAGTTTTTGTGCAGGTTCGAATTGCTTCTGATGCCTTATATGCTAAAAGCAAAGAGCCTTGGGCAAGTGTGTTGTCGGGCTTACAAGGTCAACCGCCTATTCCCTATTACGACCCGATGGAATTTATGATTCAGGAAGCTCATAATCGTGGAATTGAGTTTCATGCGTGGTTGAATTTGAATCGTGCGAATTTATCAACCAAATCTTTATTAAGTTCAGAACACATTGCCAGAAAACATCCTGAGTGGCTGCTGCTGTACAATGGTCAACATATTTTTAATTTTGGATTACCTGAGGTTCGAAATTACATCTCGGAAATTGTTCGAAATATTGTAAAAAATTACAACATTGATGGGATACATTTTGATGATTATTTTTATCCATATCCAAGTGCCACTTCCAGCATCAAAGATCAAGAAACCTATGAAAAATACAAGCTTTCTGATGAAAAAATTGAGGATTGGAGAAGGAGAAATATCGATTTATTGATTAAAAATATTTCTGAAATCATTAAAGAGGAAAAACCAAAAGTAAAATTTGGCATTAGTCCATTTGGCATCTACCGGCATAAAACTCCCGATTTTGAAGAAGGATCTCCTACCCGCAAGGGTTTACAATCGTATGTTGATCTTTTTGCTGATACCGAAAAATGGATCAAAGAAGGCTGGGTAGACTATCTTGCCCCTCAATTATACTGGCCAACTAATCATGGCGTGGCTCCCTATGGACCATTATTGGCTTGGTGGGCAGCACATAGTTACGATCGACCAATATATGCAGGCATTGGTGCCTATCACTTAAAAGATTCTTGGAATACAGCTGAACTAAGCAAACAATTAAATTTAGCAAGATTTCATCCGAAAGTTCAAGGTTCAATTTATTTTAGCAGCAAATTATTAACCCAAAACACCAAAGGTTGGCGCGACACGCTGAGAAATACCCATTTCAAGGAGCTTGCCCTAGTTCCTACCATGCCTTGGATTGATAGCATTCCTCCCACTGCTCCCCACCAAGTTTCGCTAGCTAAGCGAGATGGGGAATGGCATTTGGATTGGAAAAGTGGGGAAGCACCGGTCGACTTAGATCCGGTGGCCTATTATGTGGTCTATCGATTTAAAAAAACAGATGTAGACCCATTTGAACAAGCAGAACACATCATTTATAAAGGCAGAGCAACTCATGTAAAAATCCCGACCAATTGGATGAATTCAGGTTACGGTTTTGCTGTAACTGCATTTGATCGCATGCACAACGAATCGGTTCCGGGAACTATTCAATGGGTGGTTGCTGTTGAAGAAGAACATAAAAAGGAAAACTAATGAGCGTACGTTATTTTCATTTGACGGTAAAAGAGATTACTGAAGAGACGGAAGACACCAAAACATTCCACTTTTGGCAACCTATCCATGATACGGTAAAATACCTATCAGGACAATTTCTTACCGTTATCCCTGAAATAGAGGGTAAAAAAGTTCGAAGAAGCTATTCCTTTTCCTCCTCTCCTAAAACTGATACAGCACCTGCCATTACGGTAAAACGAGTAAAAAATGGACTCGTATCCAACTTTTTATGCGATACATTGCGGGTAGGAGATGCGCTTGAAGTAATGGATTCCATGGGGAATTTTATTATTGAGCCAAGTGCTTCAGAAAAGAAAAACTATGTGTTTGTTGGGGCTGGATCAGGCATTACGCCTCTTTTCTCGATGATTAAAACGATTTTACAGGCAGAGCCTCAATCGACGATCGAGTTAATTTATGGTTCTCGTTCAGAGAACCAAATAATTTTCAAAGCGGCCCTCGATGCTTTGGAAAAAACATATGCCGACCGCTTGAAAATTTTGTACATCATCAGTCAACCAAGTCCATCATGGGCTGGTTTAAAAGGTCGAATTAATCAGGCCTCTATTGTCTATTATTTGAAACAAGAATTAGGAACTGATATTGCAAAATCGCATTATTTTTTATGCGGTCCAGAAGAAATGATGGATCAGGTAAAACGTTCATTGGCAATTTTTGATGTTCCAAATGAACAAATTCACCAAGAATTATTTGCGAGTCACACTTCTGAGGCTGTTACGGAAGCTGAAGAAGACGGAAGTTTGAAAGAGCAATCGATTCAACTAATTTATGAGGGGAAAACACATGAAATTACCGTTTTACCTTCACAAACGATTTTAGAAGCCGCCTTAGAAGCAGATATAGATATCCCATATTCTTGTCAAGCTGGCATGTGTACGGCCTGCATGGGACTTTGTTCCTCGGGAAAAGTGATCATGGATGAGGAAGATGGATTGACCCAAGGTGAAATTGACAAAGGATATATATTAACCTGTGTTTCGCACCCGATGAGTGCGGGTGTCGTGATAAATTTAGACTAAGATGAGACAAATTACCCCTATACAACAAAAAAGAAGCTTTTTACCAGTAGATTTTGAATTATCAACCTGGGAAAGTGTGTTGCCATATTTTACGAAATTAAGTGAACAACAAATCGCAAGTCTCAACGACTTGCAGACCTTTTGCGCACAGCGTTCCGAACTAGAAAGTTATCTTTCAGAAAACTTTGCTTGGCGATACATCAAAATGTCTTGTGACAATCAAAATCCGGAATTGCAGGCAAGTTATCAGCAATTTGTCAACGAAATCATGCCCAATGCATCTGTTTTCGATGATGAATGGAATAAAAAAGTAATTGATTCTGGATTTACGGACCAATTACCCAAAGAAGGCTTTGCCATTATGCTGAGAGGGATGGAAAAGGCGATTGAAATTTTCCGTGAGGAAAATATTCCGTTGTTTACAGAACTAAACAATCTATCAACAGAATATGGTGCCTTAACTGGTGCCTTGATGGTGGAGATTGATGGAGTCGAAAAAACATTACAACAAGCCTCAGCACATTTGGAATCGACTAACCGAAAGGAAAGAGAAGAGGTTTATCACAAGATAGCAGCCAAACGATTATCGTTAAAGGATGATTTAAATAAATTATTTAACCAATTGATTGAAAAAAGAGATCAAGTAGCGAAAAATGCCAACTTTGAAAACTTTAGAGATTATTCGTTTGCCAGTTTAGGTCGATTTGATTACACCCCTTCGGATTGTTTTGAATTTCATGAAGCGGTGGCAGAAACCATTGTACCGATACTCAATGAGCAAGCACAAAAAAGAAAGGCGGCCTTGGGTGTTGATACACTTCGACCTTGGGATAAATCAGTTGATCCAGCAGGCCGAAAACCTTTAAAACCTTTTGAAACGGGTCAGGAATTATTAGAGAAAACCATTCGTGTGTTTGATAAAATGGATCCCTTTTTGGGCAATTGCTTAAAAGAGATGGTCAAATTAAATCGTTTTGATTTGGACTCGAGAAAAGGCAAAAATCCAGGTGGATACAATTATCCTTTAGAAGAAACTGGATTTCCATTTATTTTCATGAATGCGGCGGGTCAAGTGCGAGACATGGTCACCTTGTTACACGAAGGGGGGCATGCTGTGCATTCTATTTTAGATAAGGAATTGCCTATTAACGCCTTCCGAAATATTCCATCAGAGGTTGCTGAATTAGCCTCGATGAGCATGGAATTAATTACAATGGAGCACTGGAATGAATATTTTGCAGATCCTGAGGAAGAGAAACGTGCCAAAATTAAACACTTGGAGGACATCTTAGAAACCTTGCCATGGGTGGCAACAATTGATGCCTTTCAGCATTGGATTTATGAAAATCCAAATCATACGACAGAAGAAAGAGAGTCGGCCTGGTTGAAAATTTACGGCAAATTTAGTGATTCAATTACCGACTGGTCGGGCTTAGAGGTAAATAAGGCCAATGTTTGGCAAAAGCAATTACATTTATTTGAAGTACCGTTTTATTACATTGAATATGCGATTGCACAATTAGGCGCTCTAGCTGTTTGGAGAAATTATTGTCAAAATCCTGAAAAGGCATTAAATCAATATTTGGATGCTTTGGCTCTTGGGTATACGGTTCCGATGAAAGAGATCTATGCCACAGCCGGGATTGAATTTAATTTCAGTAAAAAGTATATCAGTGAATTGATGGCGTTTTTGGTTGAAAAAATTCATAACGTTTAACTCATAATTCATAATTTTTAATTAATTTTGCCCCGTAATTATTACAAAAAGACAATGAAATTAAAATCTTTACTTCCAGTTTTGGCGATTGCTTTAGTTGCAACTGCGTGTGATTATCAAAAAAATAATAGAATCAAGCAAAAAGATGTGCGTGAGGGAAGCGAGTATGTGTATGGGGTACATCCAGATTCTGCAGCTGCTCAATCAAAAATTAAATATGCTGCCAAGCCGGAATTAGAAGTTCGTACGAATGCGATTCGCGAGAAGTTGTTCAA
>JBEGQV010000190.1:0-5574 GCA_041180785.1 Bacteroidota bacterium
AGAAAACATATTATTTGGAGGGTGTTTAATTAAAGAACTAAAAGCCACAAAAGGGTATTTGGGAGATGCCAATGTAGGAGAATGGTCAAATACGGTTGATAGGGTAAAGAAATATTATCCAAATGTTAATATTGTTATCCCTGGTCACGGTGAAATTGGTGGCCAAGAATTAATAGATTACACGATAAAATTATTTAAATCTAATTAGTTTGGATGGTTTGCCCACCACTTTGGGTGTTGAACGAACTCAATCCTAAAATCTTGATTTGTTCCATTATCGGTTTTTGGAACATTTTCTAAAATAGATTTTCTCCTAGGAATAGGCTTCGGTTTTATGTTTGTAAAAACATAAACGGAAAAAATGAAAAAAATCTTCATGATCATGGCTGTGGCCACAGCCTTATTTTCTTGCGGACAGAAGCAAGAATCTTCGATTGTTTCGGTTGTCGACACTGCGGACTCTTTAGGGGGAACTTTTTCCTCTAATGATGCAAAATCACAAATTATTCACAACCAAATTAAGGCAGTTACAACTGGTGACACTGCTTATGCCTGGAATGAATTAGACGAGAACATTAAGGTCTTTTATCCGAGTGATACAATTCCTGATATGGTTGGTAAAAAAGCATACAAAGCAGATTTTCTTGCAAATGTCTCTTTTTGGGAAAATCCACATTTTACTTTTTTACGTGTTGTTACATTAAAAATGAATAATGGCGAAACTTGGACAAATTTGTGGGGAACTTGGCACGCGAAAGGACATTTTTCGGGCAAGGAATTTACAGTGAATGTACACCAAGCTATTAAATGGGAAAATGATAAAGAAGTCCAAGAAGTTAATTTCTATGACACAAAATTTGTCATGGATGAGTTAGAGGCCAAGAAGGCATTAGATAAAAAATAATTACACCCTTTAATTTAAACTTTATTACGATGAAAAAAATATTATTCTCAGCACTCGTTGCAGCAAGTTTGTTTTCTTGCCAATCCGAAACAAAACCAGCATTCGATTTAGCGAATGCTCAAAATGAAATTAACGAAGCAAATAGATCTTTTGAAAACTTTGTTAGCAAGGGCGATTCAGTGGGACTGGCCACGAATGTGTATACCATAGATGCTAAATTTATGAATCCCAATGCCCCAAGTGCAGAAGGTAGAGCTGCAGTTACCTCTGCTATTTCAGGAATTTTTAAATCAGGCATTACGGGCATTAAGTTGACCTCCAAAGAAATTTGGGGCGATGGGAATACGATTACAGAAGAAGGGGCCTTTGAACTAAATATTAAAGACGGTACCGTTGTGGAAAAAGGAAAATATCTTGTGATGTGGAAAAAAGAAGATGGGAAATGGAAAATACATCGAGATATGTTCAGCTCTGATATGCCAATTGCTAATAAATAATGCCTATTTTAGGTGAGGAACAAGAATTAAGCCAGCTGTCGGTAGACAGCTGGCCTTTTTGTTTTCAACAAAAACTTAAAATATTTTATCATAAGAAAGGTACTTCACTTCCTCCATATATGGGAAAAAGGGCAATACTTCAATTTTCTTAACCACCTCTTCCATTTCGATGTCTTTAAAGACAATCATCGCTCCGTCTTTTTCTGTTTTGATAAAAAAACTATCCAAAATATTGTTTTCTTTCCAATGCATCACATGGGCCATTTCTTTTTGTCTTAACTCTTCAAAATTACCTTGTGAGTTATCGAAGTGCATGGTAATCAATACGGTTATTCTATTCATTTTTAGTTATTTTAATTTTGTGGCAAACTTATTACCTTTATCTAATTAAATGATATACACTATATTTTTGTGTATAGCCTAAAATTTTAGACTAATGGAAAATAATAATCTGAGAAAAACAAAGGATTTTATGCCTGGGAATTGTCCTGTGGTATATTGTATGAATATAATTGGTGGTAAATGGAAACCAAGTATTATTCATATGATTAGAACGGATAGAAATCGTTATAGTATTTTACTCAAGAATATACCGGAAATAAGCAAACAAACGTTAACGAATCAATTGCGAGAATTAGAAGCAGATGGGGTGATTGAACGGATGATATTTCCAGAAATTCCCCCTAGAGTAGAATATTATATCACGGACTATGGTAATACCATTTTGCCCATTATTGATAGTATGTATAATTGGGGGCGACAACACATGAAATTAGAAACAAAAGGATACTGTGATGAAAACTAACATGGAATTTTTTGGTCGAGCAGTACTTGGATTATTGCTCTTCATGCTTGTTCAGAGACCTTTGGAGGCTCGTTCTTCAATAGATCTTCGAACGGATTCTAGTTCCTATCAACAATTTAAAGGAGCTATTTTAGACAGCAAATCTAAGGATGAACTAGTCTTTGCAAGTATTACCGTTTTGGGAACAACGATCTCAACCGTAAGCAATAGTGAGGGCAAATTTTCCATTAAAGTGCCTTTAGAGAAGCTGAATGGTAGCCTAATGATTTCTTTTATAGGGTATAAAAATAAAGTGGTCCCCATTAAAGAGTTGAAGGCAGAAAAAAATGTGTTGTACTTGGAGTCAAGCCACACCTTGCTCAAAGAAGTTGTTGTGAACTCAACAGATGCAAATAAAATATTTTTAGGGGTTTTGGCGAATCGAGCACAAAATTATGGAGTGGATCCCATTCAAATGATTGGTTTTTATCGAGAAACAATCCGAAAACGCCGAACCTATGTGTCGCTTTCTGAATCCATTGTGAACATACAAAAGCAGCCCTTTTCGGTTATTTTGGATGACCAAGTGAAACTATTTAAGGGCAGAAAAAACGCTGATTATACAAAATTAGACACGGTAAATTTCAAATTACAAGGGGGGCCTTATTCTGCACTGTTTATCGATTTAGTTAAAAATCCGGATTTTATTTTTTCTGAAAATGCATTTGAACTTTATGATTTTAGCTTGGAGGAAGTTACCCAAATTGATGACAACCAAGTCTTGGTATTGGCATTCAAACAAAAACCAAGCATTGAAAATCCACTTTATTATGGAAAATTATTTATTGATGCCAAAAGTCTTGCTGTTGTAAGCGCCACGTTTCATTTAAACGTAGAGGACAAAATCAAATCAGGACTATTATTTACCCGCAAAAAACCAGCAGGATTGGAAGTATATCCTACGGAAGTCCGCTATCAGGTGAATTATCAACTACAAAATGGGAAATGGATATTTAGTTATTCTCGCGGGGATTTAACTTTTAAATTAGATTGGGATAAGCGGATATTCAATACAATTTACAGTACCACGGTGGAATTAGCCATTACTGACTGGGAAAATAAGCCTAGCAAGGAGCAGCTTCCTGCGCAAAAATTATCTGCCAATGTTATTATGTCGGACAAAGTACGTGGTTTAGCTGACCCTGATTTTTGGGGAGCTTATAACATTATTGAACCTGAGAAAAGCATTGAAACGGCAATTAAAAAACTTCAAAAGAAATCTTTTAAAGAGCTATCGGAAGATTAAAATTATAGCTTTTTGTTTACTTAATTATTTTAGGCAACTTTATGAATTCGTGGAGCAGAACCCACTTTAAAAAACGAAGCAAAATTAAACCCCTCTATGAAAACAAAATTAATTGGAATACTAACAATTGTATTCGTCATGATGTTGCAGGTGTCGTTTGCGCAGAGCATTTCTGAAACACCTAAAATTACTAAAGGAATGATTAAAGTTGGCATTTTTTATCCCAATGGAGAAGGAAAAACCTTTAATATGGATTATTATGCAAACAAACACATGCCTTTAGTGAAAGCACTGTATGGTTCGGCTGTAAAAATTCTTTCCATCGACAAAGGATTAGCAAATGGAGTTCCGAATACACCGGTGCCATATTTGGCAATTGGATATTTGTATTTTGAATCGTTGGCGGACTTGCAAAATGCAATGGCTGGCCCCGCTTCTGCCAAACTAATGGCGGATATTCCAAACTTTACGAATACCCAACCGGTGATTCAAATTTCTGAGGTGTTGCAATAATTGGTTTTGATTGGTATCACTTCCAATAATCAAACAATGGCCCGTTGATACCGAATAATGGGTCAGTGTTTGGTAAAGGGAGGTTTGCTATTTCTATTAAGGCGGTTGGGTGTTCCTCCAAGCTGGTTTTCAAGTTCCAATCAGAGCCATTGGGATAACCTCCAATTTTTAATTTGGCGGTTTCTTCAGCTAATCCTAAAACCAAATGTGTTCTGTTGCTTGATGGGTTAGGTAATAATTAAGAATTATAAGTTTGCTGTTAGCGATTTTGATTTACTTTTTTTAAGGGGAAATGCGTCCCCTTACCCCCTGCAATTTACGAGTTTTAAAGTTCAGTTAATTGATAAATTTAAATCCTTTATTTTTGAATAACCAAAAACAAAATAACCATGGAAAATAGTGCTACTAACGACCGAATCAAAAAAATGCTTTTTGGAACGGTATATCCTCTTTATCTCACAAAAGTGGAGAAAAAGGGTAGAACAAAAGTAGAATTGGACCAAGTTATTTCTTGGTTGACCGGTTATTCTATAAAGGACATCGAAAGGCATATTCAGGAACGAACCACCTTTGAAATCTTCTTTGCAGAGGCGAACCTCCCTACCAACGCTCAACTAATTACCGGTTTGATTTGTGGACACCGTGTAGAAGAAATTGAAAACGAATTGACAAAAAAAGTACGTATGTTAGATAAACTAGTGGACGAGCTCGCCAAAGGCAAGAAAATGGAGAAAATATTGCGAAGTGCGTAATAAATTATGCATTTTGAATACCTAGAATCACCATTAATGTTCCTAAATATACAAATCGGAACATTTTTTATTTTCAATAATCTTTTAAGTTTGGCGTAGTTTATATGTTTGTTTAAAATTTATAATTCAATGAAAAGAATATCCATTTTAATTTTAGTTGCCTTAACGGCATTTACAAGTTTGGGACAATTACCTTCGGGGGATCCTGTTCAAGCGGGTTTATCCAAAGAAGGTCTACAACGAGTAGAAAAATTTTTAGCCTCTCAAACCGATCAACAGATAATTCCTGGAACAGTAGGCCTGATTGTTCGACATGGGAAAGTAGTATATAAGAAAGCTTTTGGAAAGGCTAACCTGGAAACGGGTGAGGAAATGCGACCGGACCATTTGTTCCGCATGGCGAGTATGACAAAAATCGTAACAGCCATCGCAGGGTTAAAATTATATGAGCGTGGCTTATTTACCATGGATACTCCCTTAGAAAAGATCTTGCCTGAATTTGCGAACATGCAAATCTTAACAGGATATGATGAGGTAAAGCATCAATTCATCACACGTCCTGCTAAAAACAAGATTTTGATGAAACACGTTTTTACCCATACTTCGGGTATTGCATATCCTCCCTTTGCAAGCTTGGGTCATGAAGGGTATGTAAAAGCAAATATTACTTTTGCCTTTCCAAAAATTAAAAGTGGACTAAAACTAGGTGATGTAATAAAAGATGTGGCAAAATTGCCACTAACCCATGAGCCGGGAGAGAGCTGGACCTATGGAATGAATTTAGAAGTCTTGGGTAGAGTAATTGAGGTTTTAGATGG
>JBEGQV010000191.1:0-4660 GCA_041180785.1 Bacteroidota bacterium
GCGGCCATCTTCATCAAAAGAGAGTGCCACTGGCTCTTGCACCATGGGTTCTTCTGCAACCAGTTCAACTGTCATATTGGGTTCCAGTTGAAAGGTTTTCATTTCTTCTGCAGCAGATAGAGCAGGAGATGGTTCACGCAACTCATCCCAGCCGTTTTCTTTAGCAGCAACAATCCATAAACTTAAAAAGGCAAATGCAATAAATAAACGCAACTTTAACATGCTTTAAAACGTGATTTTATAGATACTTCCATTTAAATCATCGCAGACATATAAGGCACCATCTGGGCCTTCTGCTAATCCGCAAGGACGATGCTGAATAGGTCCGCTTGGATTCGCTAGATCGACACCAGCAAAATTGTCGGCAAAGATTTCCCATTTGCCTGAAGGTTTGCCATTTTTGAATGGAACAAAGGCCACAAAATAACCCTTTTTCAATTCTGGTGATTGTCCATGAAATGCAATAAATGCACCATTTTTATATTTTGCAGGAAACATTTTTCCCGTGTAAAAATGCAAACCATTAGGGCCAAGATGGGCAGGAAATGCTACAATTGGATCAATCGCTTTTTCTCCGGCTATCTTTTTACCATCACCTCCATATTCTGGCGCAAGGATTTTCTTGCCTTGTTTTTGATCGTAATAAATATAGGGCCAACCTGCATCAAGTCCGGCCTTGGGAAATTCATATAACATTTCGGCAGGTAATTCCTGACTCATTTGAGGTGTGTAGTATTGTGGATAGAAGTCGTGAAATTGTCCACGCCCATGTCCGGTTGCAAAAAAGGTATTCGTCGCACGATTCCAGTCGATGCCCACTGCATTTTTCAAACCAGTCAAATACCTTTCGCCATCTGCAAAACCTTGATTTAATTTATTGGCACTGAATTTCCAAACACCCGCTGCTGAATCAAGAATGGCACAAGGAGACATGCCCTGTCCTGTTCCAGGTATACGACACGGGTCGTTCCACGACCCGATGGTCATGTAAATATGTTGTCCGGAGTTATCAAAAACGAAAGGCTTTGCATTGTCACGACCATGATCAGGTAGCCCATCGATGATTTTTTCAGGAGCTGACTGATCAATTACATGCTGATTGGCATCTAATTTATAGCGATATAAACCCTTATTGGAAGAAGTATATAAGTAACCATTTTGAATTTTAACCCCTGTACCAGGAAATTCTCCGAACAATTCAACTTTATCCAAGGAACCATTTTTATCCGTATCGACTAAGTGGTATACTCCTTTTCCATCTTTTAATTTTGAAAGTTTAGCATATACTTCACCATTATTGGTAATGGCCAATTGTCGGGTAGCCCCAAGATCTTTGGCAATTTGTTGAACTTTGAATCCTTTTGGAACAATTATCTTTGAAGCCTCCTGGGCAAATGATGTAGTATAAATGGCCAAGCAAGCCAATAAAGTCAAACTTTTTTTCATAAAACATAGATTTTACGAAAAATAGGGAATAATTACTTATTCTCTATGCTTTTTTACAACTATTATCTACAATTTTACCTCCCGGTAGCTTTTTCTGAAGCTTCCGGATACCTAGCCCCTAAAATAGCTATCTTTTCTGAAATTTCATTTAATTCTTGTACTTGTTCCACAGATAATTCTATTGCAGCCGCTGCAACATTTTCTTCTAACCGGTGTATTTTGGTGGTACCTGGAATGGGGACATATTGAGTGTGTCGGGCCACAACCCAAGCCAAAGCTAGTTGTCCCAAACTACATTGTTGTGCATCAGCAATTTTTTGCAAGGCATCTAACAAGGCTTTATTCGCTATTCGAGCCTCTTCGGTAAAGCGTGGAATTACTCCGCGTATATCGCCCGCTTCAAAGGTGCGTTTTTCATCCATTTTACCTGTCAAAAATCCTTTCCCAAGCGGACTATAGGCCACCAAACCGATACCCAATTCTTGAATAGTGGGTAATATTTCCAATTCATGATTTCGATACCACAAAGAATATTCACTTTGTAAAGCAGAAACAGGAAAAGTGGCATGCGCTTTTCGAATCGTCTGCGCACCTGCCTCTGATAGTCCAAAATATAACACCTTTCCTTCTTTTACCAAATCACCTACTGTTCCTGCTACATCTTCAATTGGAACTTCTGGATCCACTCGATGCTGATACAATAAATCGATCTTTTCAACGTTTAATCGTTTCAATGATTCATCTACTACTTTTCGGATATGCTCAGGTCGAGAATTTAATCCTGCGATTTGACCATTCTGAATATTGAATCCAAATTTTGTTGCTACACAGATATCTTTTCGAAAGGGGGCGATCGCCTGACCCACAATTTCTTCGTTGTTATATGGACCGTATACCTCAGCGGTATCAAACATCGTAACACCTAATTCATAGGCCTTACGAATTACCTGAATCGAATCTTCAATGGGTGGAAATGGCGCATATGAAAAGCTCATGCCCATACATCCTAATCCGATTGCTCCAACTTCTAATCCCTGAGATCCTAATTTTGTTGTTTGCATATTTTAGCTGTTTTACCTCCCCCCTACCCCCTCCTTCAAAAGGAGGGGGTGGCGCAAAGCGCCGGGGGCGGTTATTAAAACTCCTTCCTAAATTTCATTGGGCTTTCACCCATATGTTTCTTAAAAAAATTATTAAAATGGGTCACCTCCTGAAATCCTAATGCATAGGAAATATCAGAAATATTAAACGTACTCTGACGAAGCATAACCCTTGCTTCTTGCAAAATTCTTTCTGCAATAATTTGCGTGGTTGTTTTTTCAGTGACTTCTTTAATCGACCTGTTGAGATGATTCACATGCACATTGAGTTGATGCGCAAAATCTGAAGCTGAGCGCAGTTGGATCTGAGGAAAATTCTCATCTATTGGAAATTGCCGCTCCAATAACTCAAAAAACATCCCAGAAATACGCTGAGAGGCATTCATCGGATGACGATCATACTGATCGACCGGCTGCATCTTCATCGCCACATGCAGCAATTCAAATACTAAATTTCGTAAAACATCAAATTTATGGACGTATTCTGATTTGATTTCATCAAACATACGGGCATACAAATTTTTGACAAAATCAAGTTGCGACTCTTCCAACTCGAATACGTGATTTTCGCCAGGCTGGAAAACTGAATATTGTAGAATTTTACCAAAATTGTCAAAAAATTGCTGATTGAAAATACAGTAAAATCCACCTTCTACATTTTCTAAGCGCTCACACTTATACGGAATTTGTGGATTTGAAAACACCAAAGATGGTTTTTTAATCGCCATCACTTTATCTGCATAATAAACATCAATATCTCCCCAGACTAACATAATTTTAAAATAGTCCCTTCTTCGATAAGGCAATGGTTTCACTTTGGTCGTAAGGTCATATTTAATCACCGGAAACACATTAAAATGTCCAATGTTCTTGGTCACCTCCTCAGGGATCCAATTAAATTTCTGTAAGTAAAAATCTGATAGGTTTTCCATAAATACTTCTTACTTCTTACTTCTTACTTCTTACTCCATTCCGTATTAAAACTATACCCCAACGAAACATTCCACACAAAATCTTTTCCAGGAATGGTCGAATTAAATTTTTGGTTTAAGATAGTTGAGATAAAAATCGGAGATTTTTTATGAGATAAGGTAAGGGTTGCTGTTGCATAGGTCCCTTGAATATCATCCATTTTTAAAAAATATACTTGTGGAAATACACGTAATCGAAAATTACCTCCAAGTTTGATGTTGTTCATTACGGCATTCAAGGTTACAAATTGGGTTTGATGAACTGGTGCGTTGATCCATGCAAAAGAAGTTAGATAATACATTCCGATGGTGGTATTCGGACTAATTCGATAGTTAGGTGAAATTTCTCCTACTGCATATTGTTGTACATCAAGGGATTCAATGGTTTCTCCATTGGCATCCATCACATTTTTACGTTTGAAAACAATCGATGGGTGCGTACCAAGTGTTAAACCAAATTTTTTGTACTGCAATCGCTTACGAAACCAAAAAATAAACGACCACGGTTTACCATCTAAAGAAAAACGTAATTGCGGTTCAAATGCATATTTTTTTGACCCTAAAGAGTATTCCATGATCAGGGCAGGTTTTCCCAATGACATGTTTGGTAATAGAGAAATACCATTTTGGGTTACCGTAATATTTCCTGATACGTGTCGCTCTACAGCCGTTGAATCGGCAGCTAGGAGAGCTGAACCATTGGTAACACTGATGAAAAAGATGATGCAAATGAAAAGTTGTAATAATTTAGGCATTGAATAATTGTAAATTTTAAATTACAAATTTCGCACAAAAAATCAACTAAAACCTATAATTTTCAAGTAAATTATTACGAAATTCAAACAGCCCTAAAATAAAAATACAAAAGGGCCGCGGCGGCAAGCGTCATAATAAGTAGTGCGGCAAAACCTAATAGATTGAGTATTTTTGAATTGACATATTCTCCCATGATGCCTTTGTTGTTGCTAATGTGTAGGATCATAGCAATGAGCACAGGAGCCGTAATTCCATACAGAATAGCCGTGTAAATAAGTGCTTGAATAGGTGATATGCCGATGTAATTGAGCGACAAACCCAACAAAAGTGAAATACCAATCACTGTGTAAAATCCACGAGCTTCATGAAATTTTTTATTCAATCCTT
>JBEGQV010000192.1:0-5331 GCA_041180785.1 Bacteroidota bacterium
GATTTTAAGCCATTGATAAAAATGGCATCTACTTTTTGTAAAATATCAACTTTTTCTGCTGTTATATCGCCTAAAATACGAATAGCTAAACCCGGACCGGGGAATGGATGTCGGCCTAAAATCTTTTGGTCGATACCTAAGGTTTTTCCTACCAAACGAACTTCATCTTTGAACAAGGTATTCAATGGCTCCACCACCTTTAATTTCATAAAATCTGGCAACCCACCCACATTGTGGTGCGATTTAATAGTTGCTGATGGTCCTTTTACCGATACAGATTCGATTACATCTGGGTAAATTGTTCCTTGTCCCAACCACTTCACTCCTTCAATCATATGTGCTTCATGATCAAACACATCAATAAAAGTTTTTCCAATGGCTTTTCGCTTTGCTTCTGGATCAGAAAGTCCTGCCAAAGCATCGTAAAAACGCTGCTTAGCATCTACCCCTTTCACATTTAACCCCATGCTTTTATAGGATTCCAACACCTCTTCAAATTCATTCAAACGAAGCAGACCATTGTCGACGAAAATACAATATAAATTTTTGCCAATGGCTTTGTGCAATAAAACTGCTGCTACCGAGCTATCTACTCCACCAGAAAGTCCCAATACTACTTTATCCTCCCCTAATTTTGCTTTTAAATCGGCAACGGTCGTTTCCACAAAAGAATCAGAAGTCCAAGAAGCAGAACAGCCACAAACACCCTGCACAAAGTTTTTCAAAATCTGTTTTCCTTCTGAACTATGCGTAACTTCTGGGTGAAACTGAATACCAAAAACAGGTTTATTTGGATTGGCAAAAGCTGCTACACGAACCGATTCAGTGGAACCAATTACCTCATATTCGGCAGGTAATTCCATGATGGTGTCGCCATGCGACATCCATACTTGCGAATTTGCGGATACATCTTGCAATAAAATACTATTTTTAACACTCTTCAAATGCGCACGACCATACTCCCTGTGTTGAGATGCCTCAACAGATCCACCTCCCAAATAAGCCAACAATTGCGCACCATAGCAAATTCCCAAAATAGGCAATTCGCCGAACTGAGCAATATTTACACGGGGAGAATCCTCTTCGCGAACCGAACATGGAGAACCCGAAAGGATAATTCCCTTTACCGACTCATCGATAGTTGGAATATGATTGAATGGATGAATTTCGCAGTAAACTTGTAACTCACGTACGCGACGAGCAATTAATTGAGTTACCTGAGAACCGAAATCGAGAATAATGATTTTTTCTGCCATTGTAAGCTTTTGTCAAAAATAAACGGCAAAGGTCGGAAAAATCTAAGGGTATATCAAGTATTTTTTGCGAATTTGTCGATATGAAGCTAAATCTGTTGACCAAGACTTTCGAATCTCTGATTCCGAAAGTCCGTTTATCAATTGCATCCGCAATTGATCGGTCCCCGCCAATTTATCAAAAAACGAAGGCGAAGTGAAAAATTTGTCTTTTAGATCAATTTGTTGAAAGAATTCCACTAAATATTTCAGTGAAAAACCCATTTTTTGTGCATTTACATTGCGAAGATCATACCCGTAACACAATTGATTTTTCATCACTGGATCCATGGCGCCAGGCTTTGGCACTGGGGTAAATTCAAAATCTCCTATTTTTTTCTTCGGCGTTCCAATGGCTTGAAAAGGAAAATCGGTTCCGCGAGCTACACTTACCACCGTAGGCTCAAACAAGCAAATGGATGGATATAATGCTATTGACTGATCATTGGGCAAATTGGGAGAAGGTGCAATAGCAATATGTACAGCTTGTTTACGCTTGTAATTAGGCACCGAAACAACTGTCAAATCACATTTTACAGCATTTTTGAGCCATCCTTCTCCATTAATCATTTTGGCCAATTCGCCAGAAGTACAACCATACAAAAGCGGAATGGGATTGAGACCCACAAAGGAAGAAAATTTACGGTCCAAGACCGGACCATCCACCTCGTTGGCATGCGGATTTGCACGATCAAGCACCAGTAAGGGCACCTTGTTTTCTGCACAAGCTTCCATCACCAGATGAAGAGTTGAGCTATAGGTATAAAAGCGAACACCGATGTCTTGGATATCATAAATCACTGCCTCCACTCCTTTTAAATCTTCTGGAGTTGGTTTATTATGTTTCCCGTAGAGCGAAACTACAGCCACGCCAGTGGCTGGATCTGTTTCATTTTCCACATGATCTCCCGCATCTGCCTTGCCTCTAAAACCATGTTCTGGACCAAAGACCTTCATCACCTGTACACCCTGTGCCACTAGGGTATCCAAAAGATGTTTAGTACCTACAAGAGACGTATGATTAACCACTAAAGCGACCTTTTTACCGTTTATCAAGGGCAGATATTGTTTAAACTGAGCGGCAGCAGGAGTGAACACTTTCGGTTTTTCGCCAAAAGTAAACAAGGTTGAAAGAAGTAAAAAAGCAATAATTTGGAGGTGTCGAAGCATAGTACTTACTTTGCGATAATTTGAGTCGAAAGGTATGAATTTTTCCTTGTTTGTTGCAAAAAAAATCCGAAATACTGAGCAAACTTCGTTTTCGAAGACGGTCACGTATGTCGGCATGGGCACCATTGCTCTTGGAACAGCCATTGTGATCGTATCCTTTGCGATTTTATTTGGCTTCAAACAGTCGATTTTGCATAAAATCACCGGATTTTCCGGACAATACAAAATTTCCAGGGTTTCAGAAGATCACAGTTTAACTCCTCAGTTTTTACAAGTTCCCAAAGCCTGGGAAGAACAAGTCTTGGCCATGGAAGGCGTTGATTACTTGCACAAAACGGTACAGAGTCCAGGTATCTTAGTTGGCGAAACTACCCTTTCAGGCATGGTGGTTAAAGGGACTGATTCGAAAGAATTTTTTACCAAAGAATTGAAAGAAAATCTTATATCGGGTACTTTAGGACCATTGGCCAAGCAGGAAATTTATGTATCGAAAATCATCGCCGAGAAGTGTCAGGTCAAAACGGGTGACAAGCTCATTTTATATTTTTTAAATGCTGCCAACAGACCACGAAAAGTGCTTGTGAAAGGAATATATGAGACTGGTTTGGAGGAAATTGACCAATATACCGTTTTTGGTAATTTAGCCTGGGTAAAGGAATTGAATCAGGTACCTGTCAATCAACAAAGTTCGGTGGAGGTCCATTTAAAAGAAGGCGCTTCCGATTTATCGAAAGTCATTGCAAAAACCTTACCCATAGAATTGCGGCTAGACACCATTGAGGAAATTGATCCCGGTATATTTGATTGGTTGGTGATGTTGGATCGGAACATTGTGATATTGATCACACTACTCCTCTTTGTTTCCGGATTTAATTTAATTGCCACTCTTTGGGTGTTGATCATGGAGCGTATTCCGATGATTGGCTTATTAAAATCGATGGGGGCCAGCAATCGACAAATTCGCCGGATTTTTTGGTGGAATGGCATGTTCATTCTGGGCTGGGGAATTTTAATTGCCAATCTCATTGCTTTCGGTTTTTGCCTCATCCAAGATCAGAATCACCTGATTCCCTTAGATCGAACGACGTATTACATGGATGCAGTACCTATTTATTGGTCGGCCCAAGCCTGGCTTTACACCAACCTTGGCACCATCGCCTTAGTGGCAGTATTTTTAAGTATTCCTACCTTGTATATTCAAAAGATTAGTCCCCTGGAGGCGATTAAGTTTAGGGATTAGCTTCCACCACCGCAATCGCGACCATATTGACAATTTCCCTTACGGAAGCACCTAATTGTAGGACATGTACGGGCTTTTTGAGTCCCAATAAAATCGGACCAATGTATTCAATATTGGCAGCTTCTTTCAATAAATTATAGGCAATGTTGGCGGCAGATAAATTAGGAAAAATTAAGGTATTAGCCGTTTCGTTACCTAATTGCGCAAATGGATAATTCTGTTGTCGTAAATCCTTGTCAAAGGCTAAATGGGCTTGCATCTCCCCTTCAATGACCCAATTGGGGAATTTTTCTTGCAATATTCGTGTTGCCTCACGCATCTTAACCGAATCGTTTCCATCGGCAGATCCGAAATTGGAATAACTTAACAAGGCAATACGGGGTTTGATGTTAAATTGCTCCACCGATTTGGCCGTCAATTCGGTAATCTCCACAATATCCTCTACTGTTGGATCAAAATTGATGGTGGTATCGGAAAAGAATAA
Source organism: Bacteroidota bacterium (assembly GCA_041180785.1). Taxonomy (GTDB): domain Bacteria; phylum Bacteroidota; class Bacteroidia; order Cytophagales; family Spirosomataceae; genus Sandaracinomonas. Next base: position 4,187 of record JBEGQV010000192.1, read on the forward strand.
GGGTCCTTTATCACTCAACAACAAATACATTCCGGCTACTTTTTTCACACCGGGCTTCTTTCCGATAATTTGCAAAGCCGGACGAATGGCATCCGGATAATTCTTCGTCAATCCAGAAATAACACCATCTGCCATTTTAGTCTCCAACATCATCGAAGCAAAATAATTGCTTTTCCGAACCTCTTTATCTGCTTCCCAACGCGTGGTGCCTCTACGTTTTCGTTTCTCATAATACAATTCCCCAAAATGCTTCAATAAATCGGCATTCTCTGGGGCACGCAAATCCATAATCTGAGCACCCGTTAAATCGATATGATGCTCGGATGCAATAGCTTCAATATTACCTCTTCTCCCCAATAAAATTGGTTTGGCAATTCCTTCATCCAATACCTCACGTACCGCCTTCAACACTTTCAAATTTTCTGCATCCGCAAAAACAATACGTTTCGGATTACTCTTAGCGCGTTTCATGATGAATTTCATCACTTGATTATCCAATCCCAATCGTTTAGCTAATTGCAATTCATACGCCTCCCAATTTTTGATAGGTGCAGCAGCCACTCCTGAATCCATGGCAGCTTTCGCCACAGCCATTGAAACGGTTGTGATCAATCGCGGATCCATGGGTTTTGGAATGATGTATTCGGGTCCAAAACTCAAATTCTTTTCATTATAGGCCAAATTCACAATATCAGGAACTGGCTTTTTGGCCAATTCGGCCAAGGCTTTTGCGGCAGCCAATTTCATAGCCTCGTTTATTTCACGTGCCCTAACATCCAATGCACCTCTAAAAATAAACGGAAAGCCCAGGACATTGTTCACCTGATTCGGGTAATCGGATCTACCCGTGGCCATAATGATATCTTCTCGCACCGAAACGGCCACATCATAGGCAATTTCAGGCGTTGGATTGGCCATCGCAAACACAATAGGATTTGCGGCCATAGAGGCAACCATTTCTTTTGTCAAAATATTGCCAACTGAAAGTCCTAAAAATACATCTGCTCCAACCATGGCTTCTGCTAATGTGGACTTTCTTGAAGCCTCACCTGCCAAAGGTTTTAGGTATGGATTTAAGTCGGTTCTGGCTTCAGAAACGAGTCCATCCTTATCGAAAATGGTAAAGTTTTCAATCTTTGCACCTA
>JBEGQV010000193.1:0-3054 GCA_041180785.1 Bacteroidota bacterium
GCCAAAAAATACGGAATTACGGTAAATGACCTAGTAAAATTCAACAAAACCCTGTTGAAAAATGGACTCCAAACTGGACAAACTTTACAATTAAAATAATCTTATTTTTTCCTAAGAATTAGGATTCCATCCCTTATTGGTAACAATAATTTTTCAAAACGGGAATCTTGGGAGCACTTTTCATTAAAGGATTTAAGTGCTTTTGTAGATTTATCATTGGCCTTTTCATCAACAATTTTACCCGACCACAGCACATTGTCAATCAGAATTAATCCACCACGTTTAACCTTATTGATGACTAATTCAAGATAGAGCTCGTTATTCTTTTTATCGGCATCAATAAAAACTAAATCAATTGGGCCTTCAATTTGTGGTATTTCGAATTGCGCATCCGCAATTCGATAATCAATTTGCGCAGCAAATTTTGATTCATTAAAAAATGAACGGGTAAAACTTTCCAATTCTTCATTGACATCAATGGTGATCAACTTTCCATTTGCTGCTAAACCTTCTGCCAAACAAAGGGCTGAATAACCCGTATAAGTGCCAATTTCCAGAATCAATTGAGGTTGTTGTAAGTTGGAAATCAAGGATAAAAATCGACCCTGCAGGTGTCCAGAAAGCATTCGTGGCTGCATGATCATCGCATGCGTTTCACGATTCAACCGCTTGAGCAATTCACTTTCAGGCTCACTCATTAATCGAGCATATTCTTCAATCTGTTCGTTGACAATTTCCATTTATTTGGTACCGATATACAAGAAATCCAAGGAGTCTGCTGGCTTATCGGACAAGAAATAATCAGAAACTTGAATATCCGACACCAATGTTGCATTCGACTTTGCAGCAAGCACTCGAGATAATCGATTAGCGATATCATAAGGAACTTGCAACCACGTTCTTGGTAACTTGTATTGCAAATTAAAAATATCAAAGCGAGTAATTTTTGCTACTGATTTTTTATTTTCTTCGTAATAAGCCATCACTTTTTCATTTCCATGCACACCAAGGGTTTCAACCGTAGAAAAATGCTTTTCCATTAAAGCTTGTAATTCATGTGCTAAATATTCACGAACATGCCATGGATTTCGCGTAAGTGAAAATTTCTTATTGACTGTGGTTAAGTACAATTTTCCACCAGGTTTCAACACACGTGCTGCTTCTTTCAAAAAATAATCATCATTTTCAATATGTTCAATTACCTGAAAGGTGATGACAAAATCATACGAGTCAGATGGAATATCTTTTAAAGGGGGTAAAAACATGTCGATGAATTTGAAATTTGGATATTCCAAAGTCAATTTATTCATCAATTCTTCATTTTTATCCACACCTGTATAGGCTGAAACTTTATCTGCTAACAGGGCAACTCCCCTACCTGTACCGCAACCAATTTCCAATAAATTACCGCTTACAAGTTGACTAACATGCTCATATGGAAACAATAAACGTTGGTGAACAGGATTATCAGAAGCAATTTCAGAAGATGCGATTTCAGTAGTTTTGTACATATTGAATAATTAATCTGCAAAGATAAGTTATCAAATGGTTAAAAAGAGGATTATTCTAATTTTTTACCGACCTTTGTAGAAATTTTTACAACGTGAATCAAGACAATAAGCCCTCGTACAGAAAACCATTTCGTCCACATTTTCAAGCAAAACCAAATAATTCGGAGTTTGTGTTTGGTATTCAATCTGTATTAGAAACCATACGAGCAGGAAAAGAAATTGACAAAATTCTTATTCAGCGCGAATTAGGAAACAATGAGGTCATGGAATTGGCGAGAGAGCGTGAATTGCAGATTCAAAAGGTTCCAGTTGAGAAATTAAATCGTATTACGCGCAAAAACCACCAAGGGGTTATTGCATTTGTTTCAGCGGTACATTACGCAAAAATTGACAACATCATAACCGATTGTTTCGAAAAAGGAGTTAATCCATTTATTTTAATCCTAGATCGCATTACAGATGTCCGCAATTTTGGTGCCATTGCACGTACGGCAGAAATTGCAGGAGCACAAGCGATTGTTATCCCAAGCAAAGGTGCTGCACAAATTAATGCAGATGCAATGAAAACATCCTCAGGGGCATTGAACTTCTTACCCGTTTGTAGAGAAGAAAGTCTAGCCGCTACCGTGGAATATCTTCAAAACTCAGGCTTAAAAGTAATTTGCTGCACCGAGAAAGCTTCTAAAAGTTTATACCAAACCGATTTAACCGGACCCCTAGCCATCGTCATGGGATCTGAAGAAGATGGTATATCGGATACCATCTTGGTACGCTGCAACGACCGAGCTTCAATCCCTCAAGCCGGAAAAGTAGATTCATTAAATGTTTCCGTAGCCACAGGAGTGGTACTTTTTGAGGCAGTGAGGCAGAGGGGGTAGATTTATGGGTTATGAGTTATGAGTTATGGGTTAAGGATTATAACCCATAACTCATAACTTGTGAATTACCGTAGCTGCAGCCTGTGCGCCGGCTAAAACAGTAATATCAGAAATTGTTACATTTGCGGGTGCCGTCACAATATATCGAATCACATCTGCAATATTTTCTGCGTATAAAGGTTCAAATCCCTTATAGACAGAATCAGCGCGAACTTGATCGCCTTTAAATCGCACATTTGAAAACTCTGTTTGAACTGCACCAGGGGCCACATTAGATACTTTAATTCCGTGAGCAATTAAATCCAATCTCATTCCTTCCGACAAGGCTTCAACTGCAGCTTTTGAGGCACAATAAACAGCACCATTTGCATAGGTCATTTTGCCCGCAATAGAAGAAATATTGACCACGTGTCCCGTTTTGCGCTGTTTCATTCCAGGCAATACTGCTTTGGAAACATATAACAGTCCTTTAACATTCACATCCATCATTTCGTCCCAATCAGCAATAGAACCCTCATCAATGGGCTCGAAACCATGTGCATTTCCGGCATTATTGATCAAAATTTGAATATTTTTCCAATCTTCAGGCAAGGAATCAAAAGCAGCTTGTACATCAGTTTGATGTTTAACATCAAACACTAACAAAATAGAATCAGTTGAAATGG
>JBEGQV010000194.1:0-8812 GCA_041180785.1 Bacteroidota bacterium
TTGTAGCCGTCATTAATATTTCCTAAGACCTTGTAGTGGTCGAGCAGGGCACCCACAATCATTGGAAAGACAATACCACCACCAGAGCCAGCCATGCCGCCGATTCCAATGACAGAACTGATCGCTTTTTTAGGGAACATGTCGGTTGCGATGGAATAGATGTTTGCTGACCATGCTTGGTGAGCCGCTGCAGCTAAGGAAATTAAAGCAACTGCTTGCCAGATGTTGTCGCAGTAGCGAGCGGCCATGATCGGTACCACGGCTAAGGCAAAGCTTAGCATTGAAGTTTTTCTTGCCTTAAAACTTGGCCATCCCTTGTTGATTAACCAACCCGATAACCAGCCTCCTCCGATACTACCCACGGTTGTTGCGGTATAGACTACGATTAATTCTAAACTTGGTTTTTTAAGGTCTAATTCGAAGCGCTCCTTGAAGTAAGAAGGGAGCCAGAATAAGAAGAACCACCAGATAGGGTCCGTAAGCATTTTTCCAAAGAAAAATGCCCAAGTTTGTTTATAGCCAAACAATGATGCCCATTTGACAGGTTCAACGTTGTCTTCTTTTTCATCTTTATCGGAATGAATATAATCGAACTCTTCTTGGGTTAATTGCTTATGTTTCGCAGGCGCTTCATAGTAAATCATCCAGAAAATCAACCAAACAAAACCGATGGCACCTGTAACGATGAAGGCCATTTCCCAACCATAAACACCCAATAACCAGGGTACCATGATGGGTGCTGCAACGGCTCCAATGTTTGCTCCTGAATTAAAAATACCTGTTGCCAAGGCACGTTCTTTTTTAGGGAACCATTCTGCTACGGATTTGATGGCAGCAGGGAAGTTTCCGGATTCTCCAACTCCCAATAAGGCACGCATGAACGCGAAACTCATGGTACCAGTGGCAGCGGCATGTAAAATAGCTGCGATACTCCAAACAACGATGGAAATGGTGTAGCCTAATTTTGTCCCGATTCGGTCGATAATACCACCAAAGCTTAATAATCCCAAGGCATAGGCCGCTTGGAAGGCGATGACAATGTTGGAATAATCAGTTTCGGACCAGTTGAATTGATCTTCGAGTGCTGGTTTTAATAGACCAATGACTTGTCGGTCGAGGTAATTAATCGTTGTGGCGAAGAACAATAATGCACAAATTCGCCAGCGGTAGTTTCCTATTTTCATTGTTTAGAGGGTTTCGACCTACAAGGTGCGATAAGTTTGGATTAAATCAGCTATAATATTAGTAATTTTTTGATAATTTTTTTCATTTATCAAATTTGATGGAAATAATTGCGAGCCCATGCCGACTGCTTTTGCACCGGCGCTAAACCAAGTTGTTAAGCTTTCACGAGTGGGTTCCACGCCACCTGTTACCATAATTTTTGAATGAGGCATCGGGCCCATGAGTCCTTTTACAAACGCGGGACCCACGACATTTCCTGGAAATATTTTTACATATTTAGCGCCTAATAATTCTGCATTTCTGATTTCAGTAAGCGTCATCGTACCTGGCATCCAAGGGATGTCGTGTTTAGCACAAATTTCGCCAACTTCCGCCGTTGTGAAAGGCTGAAGCATAAAATCTGCCCCCATGTCGATGAACTGTTTGGCTTGTTTGGCATCATAAATGGTGCCGATGCCAAGTACCAAATCTGGACACTCCTTCTCCGTAAACTCCACCAATTTGGCAAATAATGCCGGAGCTTCTACACCCCGATTCGTAAATTCAAATACACGGATGCCACCATCGTAACAAGCTTTTAAGACGCTTTTTGCGATGGTTTCATCCGGATTAAAAAACAGAGGAACGATGGGAGTTTCTTCAATGCGTGAATAAACGGTTGCTGAATTATTTCTAGCCATAATTATCTTTTTAAACGTCCTGAAAGGTCGCCCGACAGAACTAATTCTACTTCTTCTAGGTTAGCAAGGTTAATATCACCTTCGATGGTGTGTTTTAAGGCAGACGCCGCTACGCCGAAGCGTAGCGAATCTTCTTCACTCATGCCCATGACATTTCCGTAGATATATCCGGCCATAAAGGCATCTCCACCGCCAATGCGGTCGACGATTTGCGAAATTTCAACGGTTTCCGTTTTGATTAAATTTTCTCCATCAAATCCAACGGCAGCAAGGGTGTTTTGTGAGGCCGAAATTTGACCGCGTTTGGTATTGATAATTTTTTTCAAACGAGGAAAGCGTGCCATGATTTGTCGAGAAATCGACTCAAAATTGCTTTTATATTGTCCATCTGAAACAATGCCCAGAATGTCATCTGCATCTCCTTTACCGCAAACAATGATGTCGCATCCTTCAATCAATGCGGGCATGACCTCTTGAACGGATTTTCCATACTGCCATAAATTTTTGCGGTAATTTACATCGGCAGAAACGGTAATTCCCATTTCATTGGCTGTTTTAATTGCTGCTTTTACTGCTTGCGCTGCGGCATCGGAAATGGCGGGAGTGATTCCCGTCCAATGGAACCATTGGGCATCTTGTAAGATTTCAACCCAATTAAATTCGTTGGGGTGCAAGGTAGCGAAAGAAGAATCTGCGCGATCATACACTACCTTAGACGGACGCATGGCTGCGCCGAATTCGGTAAAGTAAAGGCCTAATCGGTCGCCTCCATAATTGACAAATGACATATCAACACCCACTTTTCTAAAGTAGGAGGTGGCCGCTTTTCCCATTTCGTTATCAGGGAATTTCGTCACATGGGCAGCTGGGAGTCCCCAATGTGCCAAGGAAGCAATAACATTCGCTTCACCGCCACCAAAGGTTAGGTTTAATGATTCCGCTTGAATAATTCGACCATATCCTGGAGGGCTTAAGCGACCCATGATTTCGCCGAAACTTACAATTTTTTTCATCTTATTCGAAATTAAAAAAGTTGGCAGCATTATGGTAGCTGATATCTTGTACCATTTTACCTAGCCATGCCATGTCTGCAGGAAGTTCTCCATTTTCTACATCCTGACCAATCAAGTTACAAAGAATTCTTCTGAAATACTCATGTCGAGGAAAGGACAAGAAACTACGGGAGTCGGTTAGCATACCAACAAAATGACTCAAAAGCCCCATGTTCGACAAGGCATTGATTTGTTTTTCCATGCCATCTTTTTGGTCAAGGAACCACCATCCTGAGCCAAATTGCATTTTGCCCACAATGGTTCCGTCTTGGAAATTACCAATCATGGTAGCTAACAATTCGTTGTCGCGTGGATTTAAGTTATATAAAATGGTTTTGGCCAATTGGTTGGTAGAGTCCAGGTGGTTCAGGAATTTCGACAAAGGTTTTGCTTGTTCAAAATCACCGATGGAATCGAAGCCGGTATCTGGACCTAAGGCTCCCAATAGTCGGGCGTTGTTATTACGCAAAGCACCCAGGTGGAATTGTTGTGTCCATCCTTTTTCGTGGTCTAAATGAGCAAAGAATACGAGCATGGCAGATTTAAATTGCCATTTTTCTTTATGGGAAATTAATTTTCCACTCATTAAGCGACTAAAGATCAATTCGATGTCTTGGTCCGCATAGTCCTCTGCGTAGATTTGTTCCAGTCCGTGGTCAGAAAGTCGACCCCCCATGGCATGGAAGAAGTCGTGTCGCGCACGAATGGCAGCTTTGTAGTCATCTAAATTTGAAATTTCCTTACCTATGACGTCTGCTAATTTGTTGACATATTCAACAAAGCTAAGCTCATCGTCTACGGCCATGGCTTTGTCTGGTCGGAAAGTAGGTAATACTTTGATGGCATATCCTGAGTCGGCAATGGCCTTGTGGAATTCCAAGGTATCAGTAGGATCGTCGGTAGTACAAACCACTTCTACTTTCATTTTAAGCAATAGGTTGCGAACAGAGAAGTCTTTTGTTCGAATCAAGGCGTTGCAGTGATCATAGATGCGTTTTGCAGAATCTTTGTTGAGCACCTCTGTTACGCCAAAATAGCGCTGAAGCTCCAAGTGGGTCCAGTGGTACAAAGGGTTTCGCATGGTATACGGAACCGTTTCTGCCCATTTCATGAATTTTTCTTCATCAGAGGCGTTGCCAGTGATGTATTTTTCGTCTACGCCATGAGTTCGCATCGCTCTCCATTTGTAGTGATCGCCGTATAACCACAATTGGGTAATGTTCTCGAACTGCTTATCTTCCGCAATTTGTTGCGGAATCAGGTGGTTATGATAATCGACAATCGGCATATCCCTTGCATAATCATGATAAAGTGATTTTGCTGTTTCGGATTGTAGGAGGAAGTGTTCGTTTAGGAATTGTTTCATAAAATGTGATTAATGAATCTATGTGACTAAAGTGACTAACATTAATCACTTTAGTCACTTTATTTAAACATATTTTTCAACTGCTTCTTTAAATCCAGGTAGGGCAGACAGGTCTTGGCCCCAGAGGGAAGTATCGGCTAATATTTCATTTAGGTTAAAGTGTTGCCATGCTTGGTAGAAATAAGGTGCGAAGTCGCATTGGATGGGATAATATTCCCCATTGCTTTCTCCATAATAAACGCCATTTACTTCTTTTATGGCATGCATAAATTGCAAATAGGCAGCAAATCCCATAGCAAATGATTCTGGGGCTTTGCCAAAAATTTTATAATAATTAACCAAAAGAGGGATGTTTCGCATCTTCATTTTGGTGGTATATTGAACGGTAATATCAATCAATTTATGGTTGATAAATGGATTGCGGAATCGGTCGAGTACTGCTCTTCCGAAACGATCGGCCACTTTGAAGTCCATTTTATAGGGGATAGCAGGAGCTAATTCAGACAACATGAGGTTCATGACCAATTTGCCTAGATCGCCATTTGCCATCACATCTTTTACTAAACGGAACCCTGATAAATACGACATGCCGCATAATAAAGTGTGGGTTCCGTTTAGTAAACGAAGTTTCAATTCACGGTGGATTTCAATGTCTTCTTGAATAATCACACCCGGATCAGCTTGCGCAAATCCAAGAACTTTTTTCACCTGTTCGTTCCCCTGAATGGCCCAAAGTGCATATACTTCCGATTGGATGATCAGGTCGTCTTTGTAGCCTAATTTTTCTTCCAATTCGGCGATGGTTTCTGCGTCTGGTTTTCCAGGAACAATACGGTCTACGAGGGAATTACAAAAATGATTGTTTTCAGTAAGCCAAGTAACAAAATCCGCAGATAATTGGTGTTCTTCACACAATTGAAGTAAAATCCCTTTTAGTACATCGCCGTTATTGATGATTAATTCGGTTGGGATAATCACCATACCACCGGCTGCGCTTCCCTCAAAGTGGGTATAGCGTGCGTGTAAGAAGGATAATAATTTTGCAGGGAACGATTTTGGACACCCCTCAAATAGGTGGTCGCCAGCAACATACTGAATGCCCACTTCTGTGGTATTCGAAAGTACGATTTTCATTTCGGGATTGCTTGCACAAGCAAGGATTTGATCCCAATCGGAATTGGCGTTGATGGTACGCGAGATACTACCATTTACCAAGTATTTTTCTACTTCTTTCCCGTTTTCAACACCCTTGATACAATGTGTAAACAGGTTTTGCTGATGCTGGAAGGCATCTGCACCCCCTTTTGCGGTAGATTTTACGACAACGATTCTGCCTTTGAAGATGCCCTTTTTGTTGGCTTTGTCAACAAAGTAGTCGCACAATCCACGAAGTAAAACGCCGGTGCCAAATTGTAAAATTTTCTCAGGGTATTGCAAGGCTTCTGCAGAAGGAAGTTCGAGCGGAAGTCCGGCTTTAAAATCTGCCTGAGAAATCAGTGATGGATGTAGGGTTTTTGTAGCCATCTTAAAATGTTGCTTTTCTTATTAAAAGGCTATTAAATGCTTTATTTACCTAAAAATCCCCTAAAAATGTAGGGGATTTTTCCGGATAAATTTTCTAAAACGTTTACGCTTCGCCTATTGGGCCATTATAGTTCAGTGGAAAATCGAAACCACCGAGGTCGTTCTCCTTTGAAATGGAGCCAAAGTTCTCTTCGTACTTGGAAATATTTTCTTGTAGCGCATTCAACAGGCGAAGGGCGTGGTCAGGTGTCATGACAACCCTCGACTTCACCTTACCCTTGGGAATACCTGGTAACACGCGAATAAAGTCCATGACGAACTCACTTGGGGAATGGGCGATTAGGGCCAGGTTTACATAAGCACCTTCTGCAATCTCTTCTGGCAATTCGATATTTAATTGATTTTCTTCTGGGTTGGGTTGTTTCATGTTGGTTGGTTTGATAGTAGTATCATATGATTCTATCAAAGTTATAGGTTAATTAAAGTTCTACCAATTCTTGTCCAAGTTTTTTTAGACCATTTAAGATTTTGATTTTTTGCTGGCTCCTAGGTTTGGAATAACCGCTTAGATAATGTTGTAATTGTCTTTGATTAATGCCTGTGAGGCGTTCGATTCCAGCCAAGGTGATAATTCCTTTGTAATAATTTAATAGGCTTGAAATATCATATTTCCATTTGATTTCCATATTTTGAATTGGTAAATTGTTTTCTTTTAAAAAAAGATTATACCCTTTTATGGCTTCTTGTTTTGCCTCATCTATGGTTTCTCCACATCCATATGCTCCATCAAAATTCTCAGAATAGGCACAAAATAAATCTTCTGATCGCTCAATTGTTATGATGTATGTTTTCATTTTAATTTCATTAATTTTCTAAGCTTCAATTCTAGACCCTTAACTATTTCTTTCGAGCCATGATACGGCACGGGTACTGAAATTTCATTTTTGATATAGATATAGTGGCTGCCATTAATTCTGTTTAATAACCAGCCTTGTGACTGTATGAGCATGTGAAATTCTTTGGATTTCATGTAATTAGTGGTTTACAAATGTAGTAAAAATACTATTATTTTTACAATTTAAAATCCAAATTTATTTTAAAAATTTCAATAAAACACATGCATATTTTAAATTATTGGCTTCTTTATTTTTTCAAAACAAAAAAGCCCGGAGATTGCTCCGGGCTTTTGTTGCTTGTATGTGCGTTGGATTACGCTTCTACCTTTTCCGCTGAAACGGTTTCAGTTGCTTTTTCCAGTTGCTTCAATTCATCTGCTGGCGTAACTAAGATATCTTTGTAACGACGAAGACCAGTACCTGCAGGGATTAAGTGTCCTACAATTACGTTTTCTTTCAAGCCGTTCAAGGTATCTTGTTTTGCACGGATCGATGCTTCCGAAAGAACTTTCGTTGTTTCTTGGAACGATGCGGCAGAGATGAACGATTCAGTACCTAAAGAAGCCTGCGTGATACCTTGTAAGTTTGCTGAAGATACAGCAGCTTGTGCATCACGAACCTTCATAACTTTCAAGTCTCTACGCTTCAATGAAGAGTTTTCATCGCGTAAAGCACGAGCAGAAATGATGGCTCCGGCTTTGTGTTTGTCTGAATCACCGGCATCCGTGATTACCTTCATGTCCAAGATGGCATCGTTTTCTTCGCGGAACCAGAAACGATCTACGTTTTGTCCTTGTAAGAATTGGGTATCACCTGGTTCTAAGATTTCCACTTTTTGCATCATCTGACGAACGATACACTCAATATGTTTATCGTTGATTTTCACCCCTTGTAAGCGGTAAACGTCTTGGATTTCATTTACTAAGTATTCTTGTACAGCCGTTGGACCTTTGATGGCCAAGATATCAGAAGGCGTAATGGCACCATCTGATAATGGAGCACCTGCACGAACGAAGTCATTGTTTTGAACTAAGATAAACTTCGTTAAAGGCACCATGTATTTTCTTGGTTCTCCTTCTTTTGGCGTAACAATAATCTCGCGATTACTACGCTTGATGCTTCCATAGCTAATCACACCATCGATTTCAGAAACGACTGCTGGATTCGATGGGTTACGTGCTTCAAACAATTCGGTTACACGTGGAAGACCTCCGGTGATGTCACGAGTTTTACCCGCCGCACGTGGAATCTTCGCGATGATTTGTCCTGGCTTGATGGCATCTTTTTCATCAACTGCCAAACGAGCACCTACTGGTACGTTGTACACGATATCTTCTTTTCCTTTTGAAGAAACGATAACCGATGGGTTTTTCGTTTTATCTCTTGGTTCGATGATTACTTTCTCACGTAAACCTGTTTGCTCATCAGCTTCTTCGCGGTAGGTTACGTTTTCTTCGATTGAATCGAAAGCAACTTTACCTTCTGCCTCTGAAAGGATTACGGCATTGTATGGATCCCAAGCACAAATTTCATCACCTTTCTTCACTTTATCACCTTCTTTCACTCGTAAGAATGAACCGTAAGGTACGTTGTTCGAAATTAAGATTTGGTTGTTAGCAGGGTTAACGATTTGTACCTCACCTGAACGACCCATCACGATGTCTACTGCATTTCCTTCACCATCTGTCGAAGCAACGGTACGAATTTCTTCGAAACGGATAACCCCTTCAAATTTAGCTTTCACGCTTGCGTCTAAGGCAACGTTTTGTGCGGTACCACCCACGTGGAACGTACGAAGTGTTAACTGAGTTCCTGGTTCACCGATAGACTGTGAGGCAATAACACCTACTGCTTCACCCATGTCGACCATGCGGCCTGTTGCTAAGTTACGTCCGTAACATTTCGAACAAACTCCTTCTCTTGTTTCACAGGTTAATACCGAACGAATTTCAACCGTTTCAATGGATGTTTCATCAATCTTAGCAGCTACATCTTCTGTAATTTCAGCACCCGCTTCAATGATTAATTCACCTGTGATAGGATCTGTGATGTCGTGGATTGAAACACGACCCAAGATACGCTCTGAAAGTGGTTCAATGATTTCCTCAT
>JBEGQV010000195.1:0-2769 GCA_041180785.1 Bacteroidota bacterium
AAATTCGCATCAACACGGTATCTCCAGGTGCCACTTTAACGGAAAGGACACTTTCCGATTCTTCGTATCAACACGTTTGGTCGAGCATTACCCCTTTAGGAAAACCAGCAAGCGTTCAAGACATTTCGGAAGCCATCTTGTTTTTCTTATCCGATCAAAGTAAACACATTACCGGTCAGGCCTTGGTTGTAGACGGCGGCTGGACAAGTGTGGGCATTCCTCCCAACTCATGAAACATAGACCCCTACTCATTGATGCGCATTTAGACCTCAGCATGAATGCTTTGGAATGGAATCGCGATTTACGAGCCAGTATACAAGAAATCAACGAACGAGAAGTCGGTATGACCGATAAACCCGATCGTGGCAATGCAGTGGTCTCTTTAGACGAATTGCGCAAAGGAAACATTGGTATTGTCGTAGCCACGCAAATTGCACGCTATGTTGCCAAAGACTCCGATTTACCCGGTTGGCATTCGCCAGAGCAAGCTTGGGCCCAAACGCAAGGACAATTGGCCTATTACAAAGCCTTAGAAAGTTTAGGCGAATTGACCCCCATTCGTAATTTGAGCGAATTGGAAAATCATTTACAAGATTGGAACCATTCTAAAGAAGCAAAAAAGAAAATAGGTTACCTATTAAGTTTGGAAGGCGCAGATTCCATTGTCAGTGTAGAATATGTAGACATCGCCTACCAAAATGGCCTTAGAGCCATAGGACCCGCGCATTATGGTCCTGGCAGATACGCCCAAGGCACCAATGCCACAGGAGGGCTCGGTCCACAAGGTAAGGCCCTTTTACACAAAATGGAGGAATTAAACATCATATTAGATGCCACCCATTTATGTGATGACAGTTTTTGGGAAGCCATGGAGCATCACCACGGGGCTGTTTGGGCGAGTCACCAAAACGCCAGAGCGCTCGTCAACCACAACCGACAATTTTCAGACGAGCAATTCAAAGAAATCATATCTCGCGGCGCCTTCATCGGCATGCCACTCGACGCCTGGATGATGGTCCCCAATTGGGAACGCGGCAAATCCACTCCCCAAAACATGAATGTCACGCTCGACATCCTAATCGACCACCTCGTACATATCTGCAACCTAGCTGGCAACACCCAGCACGTTGGTCTCGGCACCGACCTAGACGGCGCCTTTGGCAAAGAGCAGTGTCCCGCAGACATCGAAACCATAGCCGATTTACAGAAAATTCCTGAATTATTATTGAAAAGAGGATTTTCTGATGAGGATGTAGATGGGATATGTCATGGGAATTTTTTGGGGTTTTTGAGGAGGGTGTGGAGGTGAGAGTTATGAGTTATGGGTTATGGGTTATGGGTTATGGGTTATGGGTTATGGGTTGTAAGGGTTAAGTTAAGATCATTCTTTAAAAAATCATAGATATTAATTTTTATGAATATTCAGTATGTTATCGATCAATTGAAAAATGGTAATTCAAAAGGATTACAAATTGAAAAACGAAATGGAATTTTAACTTCAACTTGGTTGATCTATAAGAAAAAGGATAAATACTATTATTTTGATATCAATCAAAAAATAGAATTCATAGATGCGTATGGTTATACTGAATCTGAGTTACTTGCAGAGTTTGCAAATGCACGCTATACTATTGAAGAGATAATAAATTGATTTGATAGAGAAATCAGCGATTTTATAATACTTCTAGAAAAATACCAATTACTTTAAAATCAACTAAATCATCTTCTGTTAAAACTAAATCTTGAAATTTTGAATCTGTTGATTGTGGTTTTAAAATGATCGAAGAATGCGTCCAACTGTCTTCTGTGACAGTTTTATTACTTTCATATAATTTTACTGTAAATCCTGCCCCAAAATCAGAATCTTTAAAATTGGATTGATGCACTAAAACAATTTTCCCTGTCCTAGTACCTCCTAAATCCTTTCTAAATAAACACCAGGACCCAGAAGGAATTATTTTATTCATAGATTCACCAAATACTTGACAAACAAAGTAGTCTTTTGTATACTGAAAAGGTTTATTCAATGAAATCCAATTGGTCTCAGAACTTATTTGTAAATCACTAAAATTACCTGCTGCTGCTTTGATGTCGTATAAAGGAATGCAATTTACAAATTCATTTACTTCGTTTTGTTCTAAGATTTTGAAAGGATGAATTGGTGAAATTGTTTTGGTTTCAGATTTTGAATGGACTTTTGTTATATAATTATAAAGTGAATCTTCAACTGGTTGTTTTAATGAAAATTTAAAATGGACAACGGGTTTTCCAGACTTAGGCATAAAATCTTGTTTGATACTATCATCTATAATTTTCACATCTCCCATATAGTAAAAATCAGAACCTTCGGCATCTTCTTTTTTTATAAATAGCAATATTCTTTTTGAATTGATTACATTTTGAATTTCAGGACTTGCTGTTCTTCTATTAGACCGGGATTCCCATGCAAAGGTACTCTGGTCAACGAAATAATCATTATAATTTGTAGTTTCTGAAATATCATTGGATTTGTGATATGTCACGAAACAAGGGGTTACTTCGTTATTTGTTCTATATCCATAAACAGTACTACTAATGTCATTTTTCCAATTTAAAATTCTACAAACATCCTTCCTACTATATTTATTGTATCGGATCAAACCGTCTACGTATTTAGTTTTATTATATGATTTTCTGAAATTTTCAATTGAATAATAAATAGAATCCAAAAGAAATTTTTGGAAAACGTCATTCTTCAATGCATCATTTAAATCATTTTCTAAAACAAAT
>JBEGQV010000196.1:0-3637 GCA_041180785.1 Bacteroidota bacterium
GATGATCGGAATAATGGGAAATCCAAAGATCGGCTATATTGATTTCTATTGAAAGGGATAGGAAATATCTTGCTTCGGTGGTATATTTGGGCAAAGGTGAAGATGGAACCAAATCCATCACAGTTGAGTAAAAATTCAATATTTGAACATGAAAAAGCTTTTATTATTGTCTCTTTTTGGGTTATTATCCTTCATTACATTTGCCCAAGAGGTAAAGGTTGAACCGATGAATTGGTGGGTTGGTATGAAAAATCCAAACTTACAATTGCTGATCAGAGGAGAAAATCTAAAAGGGAGTCAAGTGACTTCTTCAAAAAAAGGATTGGAAATTATCAAGGTAACTAATGCCGATAGTCCAAATTACCTTTTTGTAGATGTTAAAATTGCAAATAATACCCAAGCTGGAGTTTATCCCATTCAGATCAAGAAAGAAGGAAAAGTTTATAAAACGATTCATTATTCCTTAGAAGCTAGAGAAAAAGGTTCAGCCAACCGATCAAGTTACTCGAATAAAGATGTAATTTATTTAATCACACCCGATCGATTTGCGAATGGTGATCCATCAAATGATCAAGTGAGTGGCATGAGCGATATGTCTTTGAATCGGAATGCGTTTTATGATCGTCATGGAGGTGATTTACGAGGAATCATCAATCATTTAGATTATATCAAAGACATGGGTTTTACGGCTGTTTGGAACATGCCAGTCATGGAAAATAACCAAAAATTAGAGAGTTATCATGGTTATGGAATCACGGATCATTATAAAATTGATCCGCGATTTGGAACAAATGAAGATTATAAGGAATTAGGGAAAAAATTACGTGATCAGAGGATGTTCCTGGTGCAAGACATTGTATTAAATCATTGTGGGGATGGCCATTGGTGGATGAAGGATATGCCTTTCAAGGATTGGATTAATTATGGTGGAAAATTTGTTTCTACCACGCACAGAAGAGAAACTGTTCAGGACCCACATGTATCACAATACGATGCAAAATTGCAAACTGAAGGGTGGTTTGTTCCGGCGATGCCAGACTTAAATCAGAAGAACCCTTTTATGCAAAAATACATCATACAAAATACGATTTGGTGGATTGAATATGCACATTTAGGTGGATTGCGAATAGACACCTATCCCTATTCGACGAAGCAATTTGCTACGCAATGGTCGGATGCCATCTTGGCTGAGTATCCAAATTTAAACATGGTTGGAGAGGAATGGTCTTCTAACCCAATCATTACTTCTTACTGGCAGCGAGGAAAAGTGAATCGCGATGGATACAAATCTTCTTTGCCTGCTTTGATGGACTTTCCTTTGCAAAATGCCATTTCTGAGGCAATGAATGAAAATGATAAAGAATGGGGTAAGGGCTTAAATAAAATTTACAGTGTTATTTCAAATGATTTGGTGTATCCGAATCCTGATAATTTAGTGGTATTTGGTGATAACCATGATATGTCGCGGATTTTTACTCAGGTAAAGCATGATCCGGCTTTATTAAAAATGGCCATGACCTATATTTTTACCACACGTGGAATTCCTCAAGTTTTTTATGGAACTGAAATTCAAATGTCCAATCCAAAAAGTTCTGAGCACGGAGAGATTCGTAGTGATTTTCCAGGTGGTTGGAATGGAGATACAAAGGATGCGTTTAAAGGAGTTAATTTAAGTTCCGAAGAAAAATCCATGCAGGTATTTTTTAAGAAAATTCTTCAATGGAGAAAAGGTTCAGATGCCATTCATCATGGAAAATTAGTACATTTTGGTCCGGAAAATGCTGGACCTGGTAACGGAATTTATGTCTATTTTCGCTATACAGATAAATCAAAGGTAATGGTGGTGTTGAATAAAAATGCTGAATCTAGAACCTTGGATTTAACTCACTATCGGGAGATTTTACCTGAAAATTCAAAGGCATTTAATGTGATTGATGATGCGAATATGGTGCTAGGAAATGCATTACAAGTTCCTGCAAAAGCTTCACTCATTTTTGAGATTCATTAAATGTTGAACCAATAATGAAGAATTTAAAATTCTTTTTTATTTTTTTAATTTTTCTCTTTTTTCAAATTGGAACTAGTGAGCTTTTGGTCTATTCTCATCCCGGATTAGACAGTTCATGGAGTCAGGCATTACTGCTAGCAATAAAAAACAAAGAGGTCTTTGGATCAGATTTTGCCTTTAATTATGGTCCATGGGGATATTTAAATTTTAGGACGGTCAATACGAATTTTGGAAAATGGCTTGTACTAGTAACAACTATCTTTACAGCATTTAATTTTTTTCATTTTTGGAAATTGTTAATTGAAAAGTATCCTTCTGATAAACTATTTTTTTCTTGTTTATTTCTATTTTTATTAATTCCATTTGGATTAATTGGTGATTTTAGCTTCACTTACTTCTTTTTTTTAATCTTATGGTTGTATCAAGGTATTTCAAGATCTGATAAATTCTCCTTTAACCTTTCTGGAATTATTGTTACGCTGCTATTTTTTGTCAAATTAAATCTGAATTTAGTTGCAATCATACTTTATGTTTGCTCAATAATTTTCGCTTATTTTTATTCGACTTTTTCTAAGCGAATTTTAGGAGGATTGCTTGTAGGTCCTTTTGCTTTGATCATCTTATTCTCATCGATATTCCACGTTGATTTAATTAAATATTGTCAGTTGACTTTTTTGCTAATCGACTCCTATGCGGATGGCATGTCGGAAATAATTTTCTCTAATTTCGAATTATTATCATTTGGATTATTGGAATGTTTAATGCTTGGGCTAATCGGACGATTTCTTTGGAAGCATTTTACTTGGGGAGGGATTGAGTTGTATTTTTTAGGAATTTGTGCGTTTATGTTATTTTTTGTTCATAAGCAATCCCATACGGCAATTTCGCTTCCTAACGAATATGGATTTTTGAATTTTTTCCCTTGGCTTTTCTTGTTTATTTTGCTGATTTTACCCAATACGAATCATGGTTTTTTCTTTAAGAAATATCTATTTTCTATTTTGTTCCTAACCTTGATTGGCCAGCAATATTTTTGGCATAGTTTAGCATATCGACAACAGAGGGAATCTTTTTATTATTTTAAAACGTATAAATTTCAGCCCATTCAGCATTTGTTGACTTTTGTAAATTATCAGCTCGAACAGCCGGAAGTAAATGAAAAACCTCTACCTGCAGATATGCTTCAAGTGATAAAAAAAGGTTCAGTGGATATTTTTCCATCTGAAATTGATTATATCTATTTCAATCAATTAAAATATAACCATCGCCCAGTGGTTCAATCCTATGCGGCATCCAATAATGAATTAATTGAAATAAATGCTGCAAAATTTAAAAGTGCTGATGCACCTGATTTTGTTATTTATAAATTGGAATCATTTCGTAGACAAAATCCGATATGGGTAGAGACCAATAGTATGTTAGAGATCTTAAGACAATATGACTTCCATGGTCAATATGTTGCAGGGACAGATTCTTTGATATTATTAAAAAAAGATTCTCATCAAATTGCCCCTACTGTTGTTGTTAAAAATTTTGGAATTTCTAGTTTGAATAAAGAAATTAAAGTTCCACAGGTTCAAGGTGTTTTAGTAGGTAAATTTGATTTTCAGTATAGTGTACTTGGAAAAC
>JBEGQV010000197.1:0-3537 GCA_041180785.1 Bacteroidota bacterium
TTAAAAGTAAATTTTTCAGGATCATAAGTAGGGAAGAGGTATAATGCTCCTTTAGGCTTCACACAAGTTACACCATCTATCGCATTTAATTTTTCCCAAGCTAAGTTCATTTGTTTGTATAATCGTCCACCTGGTGCGACTAAATCGTTAATCGATTGATAACCACCTAAAGCAGTTTGGATTCCAAATTGAGTGATGACATTTGCACATAACCTAGTACTAAACAAAAAATTTAATCCTTCAATATAAGATTTAGCCCGATGTTTTGCTCCTGTTAAAATCATCCAGCCACCCCTAAATCCGGCGGCACGATAATTTTTGGATAAACCTCCCATCGTTACAATTAAGCATTCTTCACATAAACCAGCAGCAGTATGATGTTTGGTTTGGTCGAATAAAATTTTATCATAAATTTCATCCGAAAACAAAATCAAATTCCTTTTGGCTGCTATTTGAACTAATTTTTCAACCGTTTCTTTTGAATATACAGCACCAGTTGGGTTATTGGGATTGATAATGATTAAAGCTTTTGTTTTGTCGGTAATTTTAGATTCAATATCCACTAGATTAGGTTGCCAATCTTTTGATTCATCACAGGAGTAATGAACGGCTTTTCCACCCGCCAATTCAACAACGGTAGTCCAAAGTGGATAATCTGGTGAAGGAATCAATACTTCATCTCCTGTATTTACTAATGCAGTCATGACCAAAGAGATCAATTCACTCACACCATTTCCTATATAAATATCCTCAATTAATATATTCTTTACACCTAAATTTTGATAGTATTGCATCACCGCCTTCCTAGCAGCAAACAATCCTCTTGAATCTACATAACCCTGCGCATTTCTAATATTAACAATGATATCATGAACAATTTCATCTGGAGTTTCAAATCCAAAGGCAGCAGGATTTCCAATATTTAATGATGTAATCTTATATCCTTGATTTTGCAATGCAAGCGCCTTCTCATACACCGGTCCACGAATTTCATACTTTAAATGTTCTAACCGCTTACTTTTTAAAATTTCCATTAACTATTTGAATAAAGATTGGTAAATTTAAACATTCAAATTGAAATATTTTTTACGAATGATTGAAAATCAATCAATTTTAATTGTCATATGCCTATTTATTCTTATTTATACAGGAATTTCAATAAGATATTACCTAATTTCCAAGGGCAAGCTTTTGATTTCAAAATTTTTATTCGTTAAATTTTTCATCCGCTCTTTACTGCTCTTTCTTCTAGTACTTAATCTGAAAATTGCCATTCAATCAACCGAAAATCAATTACCTTTTCATTCAGTATATATTGTCATAGATGAGGCTCTTGTAAATGAGTCTTCGGATGTTTTTATAAAAGCTGTAAATAATCAATTTCAAAAATATTATTTTATAAATAAAATTGGTTGCATTCTTAAAACAAAAAACAAACAATATTATATGTTGATTCCCTTAATTGCTCACGACGATTTTATAAGGTATATCGATCGATTTAAATTAAAATTTTTACCTAAAATACCGGTTCAAAAGTTGCCAAATAATACAGTTTTATTGATTGAAGATTTAAAAAATCACCAAAATAACAAAGAGTTTGAACTAAGTAGTTTGATGAATAATTTTAATTTTTACAATTTTTCAAAACTGCGTAATTATTTGTTAATTTTATGTGTTTTTTTATTTTCAGTTGATTTAATCATTGGCAAAAAAATTATTAAAATTTAAAATTTGTTTATTACATTTTTTCATACGTTCTTGTTGATTTTGCAACTATTAATTTCTGATAGTTCTAAATTATATAATGAAAAATTAATTAGACTTAATTTTGCATTAAATTCAACTAACTATAATACGGCGAATCAATTAATTAAAGATTTAAAAAGTCAATCTTTTTTTTATAACAATGAAATTGAAAATCTCAATTTTACGATGGATTTAAAACAAAAATCTACGATAAAAGATTTTCAATTAAAAAATAAAATATTAAAATCAATCTATTTATTTGAAAAAGGGCAGAAAAAGGAATCAATTGAGATTTTAAAAAGTGAAATCTCACTTAATCAAAATGATTCTATTATTAAGTGGTTTGAGATTATTTATGATAAAGTAAAAATAGATAATAAACAGAGTCAAAAAGAGCTTTCAACGAATAAAATAAATGCATTTAATACAAATGAAGCGATAGATTTATTGAACTTAATGAAGAATAAAGAAAAATACATAAAATATGAGTAATACAATTGAGCAATTTCAATTTCCAAATCAAACTTCTTTTTACAAAGGAAAAGTGCGTGATGTATATGGCATTGGAAATGAAAATTTGTTAATGATAACCAGTAATCGTATATCGGCCTTTGATGTTATATTACCCAAATCGATCCCATTCAAAGGGCAAGTATTAAATCAAATTGCTGCATATTTTTTAAATTCTACAAGAGATATTGTCCCTAATTGGTTAGTTTCTAATCCAGATCCAAACGCAGCATTTGGATTAAAATGTAATCCAATACCTATTGAAATGGTTATTAGAGGATATGTAGCTGGACATTTAGCTAGAGAATATAAGAGCGGAAAAAGAGAAATATGTGGAGTTCAATTACCTGAAGGTTTAAAAGAAAATCAAAAATTACCAGAACCAATTATCACCCCAACCACGAAGGCATCGGAAGGTCATGATGAAGATATTTCAATTAACGAAATTATCAAACAAGGGATTGTTTCAAAAGAATTGATGACTGAATTGTGTGATATCACCCATAAGTTATACCAAAGAGGTCAAGAAATGGCCAATGAACGTGGATTAATATTAGTGGATACAAAATATGAATTTGGAATTTTTGATGGAAAAATCATGCTTATGGATGAAATCCATACACCAGATTCATCAAGATATTTTTATTCAAAAAGCTATCAAGAATTATTGGAGAATAATTTACCTCAAAAGCAATTATCCAAAGAGTTTGTAAGAGAATGGTTAATTCAACATAATTTTCAAGGCAAAGATGGTCAAACAATGCCTAACCTTCCTGATGAATTTGTCAATGAAATATCTGAAAGATATATTTTACTATTTGAAGAAATCACAGGTAAACCTTTTGAACGTTTACCGCAAGAAAATCTTAACCAAAGAATTTATCAAAACATTTTAAATTTTTTATCGAATGTCAAGTAATCAATTGTTTCAATTGGAGCAAAATGAAAGCTATGCCTTAATTGAATGGAACTCCAATCAACTAATTCAAACTAATTATGAAGAATTAGAAAATGTAGTTAGAAACCTCTTTAAAAAAGAATATACGAACATAATTCTAAATATTTCAAAAGTAGATGAAATTGATGGATATGGAGTCTCAGCTATAAGAAAGGGGACTAAAATATGTTCTAATGAAAGTGGTTTATTGGTAATCGTTAATAAAAAAGATGAAATTATTGAAAGGTTAGATACAGCCAAAATTGATAATCTTACATTAATGAACACGGTACAGGAAGGAGTGGATGCAATATATTTAAATGATTTAGAGAATGATTTTGGTT
>JBEGQV010000198.1:0-28617 GCA_041180785.1 Bacteroidota bacterium
CGATTTGAGACTGCTGCACGCAAAACGTTTACAGACCGATTGGACTTGGTATCTGAAAATCCAATCAATTCAAATTTGACAATCAATAATACAGATCAGTATTTTAATGCATCTATTTCTGTTGTTTATTCCATCTTTCCAATTATTTGTCCACGCATCGATTAAAAAGTGTTAAAGTTCAATAAATTCGGCTTGAATTTATTACCTTTGCTTCTTATCATGTAAAAAAGCGTACCTCTAGTGAAAGAATCTATTGACCTTAACAATCTACCTGCTCATATTGCCGTTATAATGGATGGTAATGGACGGTGGGCTAAACAAAAAGGGTTTACTGATCGAATTTTTGGGCATCGAAATGCCATTAAGGCTGTTCGTGAAACAATAGAAGGTTGTGGAGAACTTGGGGTATCTTATTTGACATTATATGCTTTTTCTACCGAAAATTGGAATAGACCGCAGTCGGAAGTAAAAGCATTAATGAGTTTATTGATTGGAACAATCAAGGATGAATTGCCTTCGATGATGCAGAATCAAATTCGATTAAAATCCATTGGAGATACTAGTTCTTTGCCAACATCAACTCAAAAAGAATTGCAATTTGCCATCGATAAAACGGCTCAAAATAAAGGCTTAACGTTAATTTTAGCATTGTCTTATTCTGGTAAATGGGATATTGTTCAAGCAGCTACACAATTGGCAAAAGCGTGTAAGGAAGGTGATTTGGATCCCTCTGAAATAACAAATGAAAAATTTCATTCGAAGTTATCCACAGGAAATATTCCAGATCCAGATTTGATGATTCGAACAGGGGGAGATCATCGCATTAGTAATTTTATGTTGTGGCAATTGGCCTATGCAGAATTATATATTTTTGAAGAATTGTTTTGGCCCGACTTTCGTAAAGAGCATTTGCATCAAGCGATTGTTGATTTTCAAATGAGGGAACGAAGATTCGGAAAAACAAGTGAACAAGTCCAAAGTGAAGGATAATAATATTGAAAAGAAAATACAACCAAAGTGGTAAAAAGAATAGTTATTAGCGTAGTTTTTTTGTTGTTCATTGTGTCCATGCAAGGAACATCTCAGGTGTTAGGTCGACGATTATTTAGTACGTCACCCAATGCAGCACCAACTTCAAGTTTCTCTTATGCAGATCCAAAAGAATATGAAATTGCCGGAATTGTTGTAACTGGTTCTAAGTTTTATGATGGAAATTCCATGATTAATATTTCTGGATTACAAATTGGTGATCGATTGAAAATTCCTGGAGATGTGCTTGCTTCTGCCATTAAGAAAATCATGGATCAAGGTATTTTGGAAGATGTGCAGATTTATGCCAACAAAGTAGAGGGTGAAAAAGTTTGGTTAGAAATCTTTTTAAAAGAACGACCAAGGCTCTATTCCTTGGATTATATTGGTATTAAAAAAGGGGAAAAAGAGACGTTAAATGAGAAGGTGAAAACCTATAAAGGAAAAATTATCACGGAAACCTTACGTAAGAATTTAGAATTAGCTATCACTAAATTTTATCAAGAGAAAGGTCGCTTAAATGCAAAAGTTAAAACGGTTGTCAAGACGGACACATTACGAGGAAATAATGCCGTTATTGCAGTGCAGATTGATAAGGGCGATAAAGTGAAAGTGGAGAAAATTGAGTTTGAAGGAACGAATCCAAAAGATAGAAGTTTGTTGCTTCGTAAGTTGAAAAATACCAAACAAAAGCGATTTGGTAGAATCTTCAAACCTTCGAAATTTGTTCCTAAAAAATGGGAAGAAGATAAAGAGAAGTTATTAACTGCCATGAATAAATTAGGGTATCGTGACTTTAGAATTTTATCTGACTCCATTCAGAAAAAAGGAAAATCGCTTGTTCGCATTAAAATTAAAGGGGAACAAGGAAGTAAATATTATTATCGAAACGTAAATTTTGAGGGTAATTACATTTATCCAGATTCCGTTTTAAAAGAAGTGCTGGGGGTTAAAAAAGGTGATGTCTATAATACGGAAGAATTAGATAAGCGAATGGGTGGGAATCCCGGAGAAGATTTGAGCTCTGTATATATGGACAATGGGTATCTTTATTACAGTGCTGAACCTGTTGAAACACGTGTGGAAGGAGATTCAATTGATTTAACAATTCGTATTTCGGAAGGAAAGCAAGCAACCATCAATCGCGTTATTTTAAACGGAAATACAAAAACTTCTGATCACGTTGTTATGCGTGAAATTAGAACCTTACCGGGTCAGAAATTCAATAAATCCGCGATTATTCGTACCGTTCGAGAGTTATCTACAATTGGTTATTTTAATCCAGAAAAAATTGAACCTAAACCAAATCCACGTTCTGATGGTACTGTAGATATTGAATACAACGTAGAGGAAAAACCTTCAGACCAAATAGAATTATCTGGTGGTTGGGGAGGTTATATAGGCTTTGTCGGAACATTAGGGGTTACTTTTAATAATTTCTCTGCGCGCAACGTAACTAATTTGGCAGCATGGCGACCATTGCCTGCTGGTGATGGTCAGAAATTATCTGTACGTCTTCAAGCAAATGGTGCAGCTTATCAAAATTATAGTATCACATTTACCGAACCTTGGTTGGGCGGCAAAAAACCAAATTCTTTTTCCATTAGTTTAAACCGAAGTGTATCCTATCCGTATCAATTCCGTACGACAGGTTATTCTGGCTATGGAAGTGGTTATGGTGGGGGTTATGGTGGATATGGCGGCTACGGTGGTTATGGTGGATTAGGTGGTTACGGTGGTTATGGTGGATATGGGGGCTATGGATACCCATCTTATTCTGTACCAGATTCATTATTGGATGCCCATTTTAATGTAAATAGCATTACACTAAGCTTAGGAAAACGCTTGAAATGGCCAGATGATTATTTCTCTTTGAGTAATTCGATTTCTTTAGCGCAATATGATGTAGATCGTTATTATACCTGGGCCTATCCGCAGGGAAAATCTACATCATTGACCTTTATGACAAATTTCTCAAGGAATAGTGTGGATAATCCAACCTTCCCAAGAAGCGGTTCATCTTTTTCAATGACTGCCTCTTTAACGCCCCCATATTCATTACTTGGTGGTAATAAGGATGGGCAATTGATTGAGTACCATAAATGGATGTTTGATGCATCTTGGTATTCCTTATTGGTAGGTAAATTTGTCATTCACACAAGAGCTCACTTAGGATTTTTAGGATCCTATGGCGGTAGAGAGACTACCCGATTTGAGCGATTTGATTTAGGTGGATCCGGTATGGTACAAGGATTTTCTTTCAATCGTGATATTGTTGGCCTTAGAGGATATAAAGACCGTATCATTGGACCTTCTGGTTCTTATGGAAATGGTGGAGTGGCTTATAATAAATTTGTGATGGAGGTTCGTTATCCTGTATCCTTGAATCCATCGGCAACCATCTTCATGTTAGCTTTTGCAGAAGGGGGAAATAACTTTGCAAGTTTAAAAGATTATAATCCGTTTAATTTATACAAATCAGCAGGAGTAGGGGCTAGAATATTTATGCCTGCATTTGGTATGATCGGTATTGATTATGGATTTGGATTTGATAAGCCAAGACCTGGTGACTCAGATTTCGGTCGCCAAGCGTTTACATTCTCAATTGGTCAACAAATTCGATAACCACCAACAAATGATGAAAAAGTTATTTTTTTTATTAATTTTGGGACTATTCCTATTTGGGCAAGAGTCGTATGCTCAGAAGTTTGGGTATATAGATACTGAATTTATAACCTCTAAAATGCCTGAGTATAAAAAGGTTCAACAAAAAATTGAACAACAAGCTCAGCAATGGGTAAAAGAAATTAATTTAAAACAAGAAGAACTTAGTAAATTAGAGAGAGAATTTAAATTGGAGGAAGTGTTGTTGACAGAAGATTTAAAACAACAACGGGCTCTTCAAATAAAAGTAAAATATCAAGAAGTTCGGTCGCTGGAAAATAAAATTTTTGGTCCCGAAGGCGAATTGTTTAAAGCAAAACAAGCAGCTTTAAAACCCATTTTGGATGAAATTTCAAAAGCGGTTGAAAAAGTGGTTCGTCAAAAACGACTTGATTTTATATTTGATAAGGCAAGCGATGGTTTGGCTTTGATTTACACAAATCCTGTTCATGATTATTCAGATTATGTAATCGAAGAATTAGGTATTGAATTAGATCCCAATATTGCTGATAAAGCAAAGGATAATAAAAAATAGAATAACAATTTAAAAAACAATTATGAAAAACAAGTTCTTACTAGCAATTGGTCTAGTTTTTGGCTTAGCCACAATGCCCTTAAAGGCACAAGTAAAAATCGGATTTATTAATGCTGACTATATTTTAAGTCAAATGCCTGAGGCGAAGCAAGTGGAAGAAGATTTAAAAAATACGCAAAAACAATACGAAACTTTATACCAAAGTAAAGTAAAGGATTTTCAAGATAAATTAGCAGTATTCGAAAAATTACCTGCTACTACTTCAGATGTCATTAAACAAGATAAGGAGAAGGAATTACAAAACTTACAGACTTCAATCCAAGAGTTTCAACAAAATTCTCAAACTTCTCTTCAAAAGAAGCAAGCTCAATTGTTACAACCATTGTTAAAGAAAATTGAAGAAACAATGCATGCAGTAGCAGAAGCAAATGCTTTTACGTATGTGTTCAATTATGACGCAGGTATGGGAACTGCACCAATTTTATTACACTACCCTGCAGATGCAAATATGTCGGATTTAGTGTTGAAAAAAATGGGAATCACCCCTAAACCAGTAACAGCTGCTCCAGCTACTCCTGCTGCGGCACCAGCTGCTGCACCCAAGCCAGCTGCACCGAAGAAGTAAAATGTTTTTATGAGTTATGAGTTATGGGTTATTAGTTATAGGTTATGAAATTTTGTTTGTAAAAACTCATAACTCATAACCCATAACTCAAAATTCATAGTTACATTTTACCTCAAAAAATAGAGCACCAATTGCACGCCTGCCGTAAGGCAAATAATACTCAATAGGATTATTTGAAATAATTTTTCAGATAAATAACCTAAAATTCTCTTTCCGAGAAAAGTTCCTAAAATACTTATTACAATTAAAATGGGAATAAAAATCAGATATTCTGATTTAAAAAATCCGTGGTAGATGTAGACCCCTGCTCTGCTAAAATCTACTCCAAAATCGATGATGGCAGAGGTTGAAATAAATGCATTTTTTTCTAATTGAAATGCCGCTAAGGTGATCCCCCTTATTGCACCTCCTGTTCCAATTAAACCCGCTAAAAATCCAGAAATTGTGCCTCCGGCATATAAGTTCTGATTACTTTGTTTTAGCTTTTTGTGGTGGCCAGAAAGTAAATAAATGGCTAAACTTAAAATAATGAGATTCATCCCAAGTTCTATCTCTTTTTGAGGAATATATTTAGTTAGAATGGCTCCAATGATCACAAAAATGACAGCTGGTATACCTAGTTTAAGTGCTATTTCTTTATTTATACCTTCTCTGAAAAGATATATTTTGGAAATATTCGAAAATACATGAAAAACGGCCGTTATGCCTAAAACAACTTGAAAATCAAAAAAAGCAGAGGCTAGGGGTACAAATAAAATAGATGAGCCAAATCCACTTACGGTACCTATGATTTCGGCAATGAGCGCTAAAAAAAAGAAAAGGATATCGTGTAATTCCAAGTTTAATTTTTTGCTTTTTTGTCGAAAAATTGATTTTGAAAAATCAATATAGCAACAACGCCGCAAAAAATCGTCGCATCAGCAAAATTAAATATGGGAGTAGAATAATAGGTGCCACCCCAAATTGGAATCCAGGCAGGTAAAACACCCTCCCAGAAGTCAAAAAAGAACATATCAATTACTTGGCCATGAAGCCATTCCATGGGTGCTCCGTAAGGTGCATTTCTTAGTAATTTTCCGTAAAATATAGAATCAATGAGGTTACCAATTGCGCCACCTAGAATCATTGATACACAAATTAGTAATCCGTCATGTGATTTTTTTTGATGTAAATAGTATAAACCATATCCAATACCAAACATGGCAAAAATCCGGAAGGTTGTCAGGAACAACTTACCATATATAGAGCCCAATTGCATGCCAAATGCCATACCAGGATTTAGTGTATAATGTAACTTAAAGAATCCAATGATTTCTATTTGTCCAGGAAAACCAGGTTCCATGAAGGTATGAACACCCAATTTAATGGCTTGATCCATTAAAATAATTAGGAAGGCGAGTAGGTAATATTGACTTACTGGATGTTTCATTTTTTTCTTCTTCTTAAGACCTCTTTTTGAAGTAAAGCAAATTCTCTTGATGTTTGACCAGCTATGGATGTATTTTCTTCTGCTCTTCTAAACAAGTAAGGCATTACCGACTCTACTGGTCCATAAGGTACATATTTTGCAACATTGTATCCATATTTTGCTAAGTTGTAAGAGATGTTATCAGACATACCAAGTAATTGCGCAAAGAACACTTTTGGATGATTTTTAGCAATCCCCTTATCTTCCATTAATCGACACAATAAATTACAACTATTTTCGTTGTGTGTCCCAATGCAAAATTCTACCGTATCGATATTTTCTAGGCATATTCGAAGCGCAGCGTCATAGTCATGATCGGTATTCGATTTTTCTTTATGAATTGGTTCAGAATATTCATCTTCATGTGCTCTTAATCGTTCTTTCTCGATATAGGCCCCTCGAACTAATTTTACACCTAACAGATATCCTTGCTCTTTTGCTTCTTTGATGGCAACTTGTAAGTTCTCTAACATATCAACGCGGTACATTTGATAGGTGTTAAAAATGATGGTTTTTTCTTTGTTAAATTTGGCCATCATTTCATACGTTAATTCATCTATTGTATTTTGTATCCAACTTTCTTCAGCATCGATAAAGATTTTAATTTGTTCATCAAAAGCCTTTTGGCAGATTTCTTCTAAAATTTCTTTGCTATGTTGGAATTCAGCTTGGTCTTCTATGTTGCGAATGCCATTCTCCGTTTGGTGTTGTTCCAAAAGTTCAACATTAAAAATTCCAGTGAGTTTAAAAACGGCAAAAGGGATGTGTTTATTTTCCTTTGCTTTTAGAATGGTTTTGATAATTTCCTGTTTCGTTTTTTGAAAGGATTTTTCATTTTCTTCTCCTTCCACTGAATAATCCAGAATAGTTCCAATGTTCGATTGGCCAAGCTTTTCAATCGTTGATTCACAGTCATTTATGCTTTCTCCGCCACAAAATTGTTCGAAAATGGAAACTTTTATTAACTTTTTTATGGGAAAATGCAAAAAAAGGAACAATTTGATAAAAAAAGTCCCTAACTTTACAAGCCAATTTTGGTTCATTGTGGCAAATATCCAATAAGCCTTCTTGAGTTGAAAATCACTTTTAGCTTCAAAGGCAATCTTGGTGTCCTCAAATGACAAATTCTTCATTTATGAGAGGTTTTGTTCCTTGCTTTAAAATTTAGGATGCAAATATAAGTGAATTAGTTTTTTGATTTCAAATAAAATTAAATATATAAGTAAAGAAGGGAAGTATATTCCAATAAATTATTAAAATTATGAATGCCAAGTTAGATATAGTTCCAATGCAAAATTGGATAAATACAAACGGAAAGCCTTTAATTATTGCTGGACCTTGTTCTGCTGAATCAGAAGAGCAAGTGATGGAAACTGCAAAACGTATTAAAGCTGAAGGATATGCACACATCATGCGTGCAGGTGTATGGAAACCTCGTACTCGTCCGGGTAGTTTTGAGGGACACGGTGAACCAGCTTTGAAATGGTTAGTAGAAGCAAAGAAAGAAACAGGACTTCCAACTGCTGTAGAAGTTGCTACGCCAGAACATATTGAATTGGCATTGAAATATGGTGTTGACGTCTTGTGGATTGGTGCAAGAACAACGGTAAATCCTTTTAATGTGCAAGAAATTGCGGATGCATTGCAAGGTGTTGACGTGCCTGTTTTAGTTAAAAATCCGGTAAATCCAGACTTGGCTTTATGGGTGGGTGCTTTTGAGCGTCTTCAAGGTGCTGGTATTAAAAAATTAGGTGCTATTCATCGTGGTTTTTCGAACGCACAGGAAACAAAATACAGAAACTCACCGATGTGGTCAGTTGCTGTTGAGTTAAAGCGTATGTTCCCTGAATTGCCGTTAATTGGTGATCCATCACACATGGCTGGAAAACGTGCTTATTTGAATGAATTGTCTCAGCGTATTTTAGATTTGAACTACGATGGTATGATCATTGAATCACATCGTAATCCAGATGAAGCATGGTCTGATGCCTCACAACAATTAACTCCAGAAGCTCTAGGAGAAATGTTACGTGAATTAGAAGTTCGAAAAGCAAATTATGGTGCTGATTTTTCTGATGAATTAGCTCGTTTACGTGAGAAAATTGATAACATTGATCGCGAGTTAATGGAAGTGTTAGCTGCTCGTATGTCTGTTGTTGAAAAATTAGGAGAATACAAACGTGATAACAACGTTGCAGTTTTACAATTGGATCGTTGGAAGCAAGTACATGCTGATCGAGCAAGTCAAGCAAAAGGCTTAGGTTTATATCCTGAATTTGTAGAAGAAATGTTTAAATTGGTTCACTTAGAGTCAATTCGTAAACAAACTGAAGTAATGAATTCAGCGACGGTATAGAATAGTGAATAGTGAGCCAGTGAGTAGAGTGAGCCAGTACAAATATACTCTGCTCACTAGCTCACTAGCTCACTAGCTCACTTTTTACTAACCTTCACACTACCCCATACCACTAATCCCATTCCCATTAATACAAACCATTCTGGTAATCCTTTTCCTAGGATTATTTCAATGACAATTGAAAATAAAACAGAAGAGTTTCCAACAGCCCCAACAATGGAGGTTTTTTCATAACGTAAAGCCTGCGTTGTAAATCCTTGTACTCCCAAGGCTAGTAGTCCTAATATGATTGCTTGAACCCATTGAGTGCCTTCCGGTTGCACCCATTTGGCTGTCCAGAAACTAGGTTCTAGATTGAAATAGGTTCCTAGCACAAGAGATAGAATAGAAGCAACGAAACCGCTTCCCATAAAGGAGACAATCACCCAACGTGAATCATAATATTTTTGGGCTTCTTTAATGGCCAGGTAGCCAAGGGCAGTACCTATTGCATACATAATTCCTATACTATGCTTTTGCCAAGAGACATCCGCATCTGGTCTGAAAATTGCTAAAATACCAAAAAAGCCCATGAACAAATAAAAAATTTGTTTCGCGTTCAAGCTTTCTTTTGGAATCCATATTATGGTAAAAAGAGCAATGAATAGCGGAAAAGCTTGTCCATATGTATTTGTGAGGGATAATCCTAAATGCTCTAACGCATAAAAAAGGCAATAAAGGGTGAATGCTCCAAGGATGCCTCGATAAATTAAAAATAATAATTTTCCGCCTTTTTGCTTCTTAGGTGGCTGCTTCCATAGGCTCCAAGCTAAAAAAGGTAAACCTACGGCACTTCTGAAAAGCACTAATTCGATGGAGGGGAAAGTTGAATTCATTGATTTTGCCAAAGCCGATAAAATCGAAAAACATAAGGACGATAATAGCATGAAGCCAATTCCTTTGTTTTTGTTAATGATTACATTGATTTTCGACAGCATTTTCAATTTTGACAAATTCTATAACAAGAATACTTACAAATTTTGGTAACTTGCATCTCTTTTCAAACTATGTCGAAAAAAATAATTTTTACAGAAGATGCACCCGCTGCCATCGGCCCTTATTCACAGGCTGTTTTGGTGGATCAGGTGTTATATGTTTCAGGACAAATTGCCTTATCGGTATTTGAAGCTGGTGGTACGATTGAGGATGAAACCTTGCAAGTGATGAAAAACCTTGAAGCCATTCTAAAGGCGGCGAATTGCACCTTTGATCATGTTGTAAAATGTTCTATTTTTTTACAAAATATGGCTGATTTTGCAATTGTAAATCAAATTTATGGTCAGTTTTTTGCTGTAAATCCTCCTGCTAGAGAGACCGTTCAAGTGGCTTGTTTGCCAAAGAATGTTCGTGTAGAAATTTCGTGTATTGCTCATTTATAATCTTATGTTACATCCAGTGCGTGTTCGTTTTGCCCCAAGTCCTACCGGACCATTACATATTGGTGGAGTTCGTACAGCTTTATACAATTACTTATTGGCCCACCAAACGGGTGGCCAATTTATTTTACGAATTGAAGACACCGATCAAACGCGTTTTGTACCCGGTGCCGAACAATATATTGTAGAAAGTTTAAAGTGGTTGGGCATTAGTCCAGATGAAGGCGTTGGAGTTGGTGGACCACATGAGCCTTATCGTCAAAGTGAACGGAAACATTTGTATCAACAATATGCTGATCAATTATTAGCAGCAGGAAAGGCTTATTATGCCTTCGATACTGCGGAAGAATTGGATGCTCTACGAAAAACGTATGAAAGTAAGGGTACTGCCTTTCAATACAATGCAGTTGTTCGCGCTAAACTTAGGAATTCATTAGCACTATCCCCCTCAGAAGTAACCGAGCTATTGGCCTCAGATACCCCGTATGTGATTCGATTAAAAGTGCCTGCAAAAGGAGAGATTCGTTTTCAAGATAGCATTCGTGACTGGGTGCATGTGCATACATCCAGTATCGATGACAAAGTCTTGATGAAATCTGATGGTATGCCGACCTACCATTTAGCGAATGTCGTAGATGATCATATTATGGAAATTACCCATGTAATTCGTGGGGAAGAATGGTTGCCTTCAGCTCCTTTACATATTTTACTATATCAAGCATTTGGTTGGACACCTCCAACTTTTGCTCATTTACCCTTGCTGTTAAAGCCAGAAGGAAACGGAAAGTTATCGAAGCGAGATGCTGATTTGGGTGGATTTCCTGTGTTTCCATTGGAATGGACAGACCCAATAAGTGGACAAGTTTCAAAAGGCTTTAGAGAAGAAGGATATTTGCCAGAGGCGACCATCAATTTCTTGGCATTCTTAGGTTGGAATCCAGGTACCGAACAAGAATTATTTAATTTACCGGAATTAGTCGAAGCTTTTACTTTAGATCGTATCAATAAAGCCGGTGCTAAATTTGATGTCAATAAAGCAAAGTGGTTTAATGAGCAATATTTAAAAAATCAACCAGTAGCTGAGCTTGTAACAAAGTACCTTCCAACGTTGGAACCTGCAAAAGCGGAGGCTTTTGCAGCGCTTTATTTGGACCGAATTACATTTCCAAATGAATTAGAAAAACTTGCCATTGAATTTTTTGAAGTACCATCTGCGTATGATGAACAGGTGTTGGCAAGTAAATGGAATGTTGAAAACCAAAAAGCCCTTCAATTGTTGTTAGATTTGTTGTCGAGTCGTGTAGCCAATTGGACTGGAGATGATATCAAACACGGTATTGCAAGTATTTTAGAAGAGGCTGGTATTAAAATGGGAAAAGTGATGCAATTGTTGCGTGTTGCTTTGAGTGGTAATGGCGCCGGTCCCGATTTAATGATCTCCATGGAACTTTGGGGTAGAGAATCCGTGTTATTACGATTGAAAAATGCAATAGAAAAATTTCCGCAAATCAATGGCTAAAACAGAGAAAAATACGTCAAAAAAGATAGCGAAAGTTCATCCAGAATTGGAGGGTTTTGAGCTAACAATTGATCGTTTTGGACAAATAGTCTCTTCAGTTGATCGTGATAAAATCAATCAGTTTTTAGATAAGCATTTACCTGAAGATAAAAAATTAAAAAATAGGTCGGATGAAAATTAGTCAACAAGAAATAGAAAAAATTGCCCATTTAGCTCGATTGGAGCTTCAGCCGGAAAAGGTAGAAGAATTAAAAGAGTCAATCAATCGTGTATTGGATTGGATGGATGCATTAAATGCTGTTGACACTAGCCAAGTTGAACCATTAGTGCATATTACAGAGGCGCTCAACCATTATCGAGAAGATGAGGCAAAACCAACCTTGGATCGTGCAAAAGCCCTCGAATTGGGTCCAGATGCGAATGATAAATTTTTTAAGGTACCTCAAGTAATTGAATAATTACCCAATATAAAATTCCATTGCCTCTTTCATTTCCTTTTTGCTTACAGGTATATCATAGCCGCAATCGCCAATTCCTGTAAGTAGAGAAAATAGAACCTCTTTTCCTTTGTTTTTTTTGTCTTGTAAGGTTAAGGAAACAATTTCATCAATTTCCTTTGATGAAATTGACACGCTTCCATAGGTTTCAAATAAATAAATTTCGATGTCTTCAAGTTCTTGCTTAGAAATAAGTCCCCTTTTCATGGATAAAAATGCTTCCGCAATCATACCAATTGCAATAGCTTCCCCATGTAAAATTTTCCTTTTTCCTTTGTCAAGTAAAAAGGTTTCAACGGCATGACCTAGAGTATGTCCAAAATTTAAGATTTTTCTCAATCCTTTTTCTTTTGGATCTGCTTCAACAACTTTCTTTTTAATTTCGATTGAATGAGCAATCAGGTGCGCAAAATCATTTTCAAACCATTCTTGTTTTTTGATCATCTCCCACTGCTGCACATCTCTGATGAAACAATGTTTGATGATTTCAGCAAATCCGGATCTTTTTTCTGCATCTGATAAGGTATTGATAAAGGCAGGATCCACTAAAACTGTTTTAGGAAGTTGAAAAACCCCGATGTGGTTTTTGAAGCCATGAAAATCAATTCCAAGTTTTCCACCTACACTTGCATCTACCTGAGAAAGTAGGGTAGAGGGTACTTGGATGAAATCAATTCCTCTTTTGTAGGTTGATGCACAGAAACCTCCCATGTCACCGATGACACCACCTCCTAGATTGATGAGCAGTGCATGTCGATCAACATTTGCTTTCGTTAAGGCCATCCAAATGTGTTCGCAGGTATTTAGGTTTTTGTTTTTCTCTCCGGATTTGATTTGAATTTTCAGATAATCTTTTGGTAAAAGCTTCTCAATCAAAGGAAAACAATACTTATTCGTTTTTTCGTCTACTAAGACGATAATTTTCGAATACGAATTTGAGGATAGGAATTGCGGTAGTGAAACAGAAATTGGGGCAATTTGAACGGACATTCGACCTTTATTTGGTGTAAAACATAAAATTACATGGAAAATATGAAAATCTGTACTTTATATCCTTAAAATAGGTTTTGTGGTATAAGATTTCTTGCCTAATTTTGCGAGCGGAAAGGAATAGCCTTTCTCAAAATCAATTATGAGAGAAATTCAATTTAGAGAAGCCTTAAGAGAGGCAATGCAAGAGGAAATGCGTCGTGATGCATCTGTTTTTTTAATGGGTGAAGAAGTTGCAGAATACAATGGTGCTTATAAAGTGTCTCAAGGCATGTTGGATGAATTTGGTCCAAAGCGTGTGATTGATACACCCATTGCGGAATTAGGTTTTGGAGGTATTGGTGTAGGGGCGGCAGCAAATGGATTACGTCCAATTGTTGAATTTATGACTTTTAACTTCTCCTTAGTAGCCATTGACCAAGTGATCAATTCTGCATCTAAATTGATGTCAATGTCGGGTGGTCAATATTCTTGTCCAATTGTTTTCCGTGGACCAACTGGTAATGCGGGGCAATTATCTTCTCAACACTCGTCAAATTTTGAAAACTGGTATGCTAATACACCTGGATTAAAAGTGGTAGTTCCTTCAAATCCAGCAGATGCTAAGGGATTATTGAAGGCATCTATTCGTGATAATGACCCAGTGATTTTCATGGAATCAGAATTGATGTACGGAGATAAAGGATTGGTACCTGATGGCGAGTATTTAATACCAATTGGTAAAGCGAATGTAATACAAGCGGGAAAGGATGTTACCATCGTAAGTTTTGGTAAGATGATTTCTCGAGTAGTTTTACCTGCGATGATTGAATTGGAGAAAATGGGAATTTCAGCTGAATTGATCGACTTACGTTCTGTTCGTCCGATTGATTATGATACCGTAATTGAATCCGTTAAAAAAACAAATCGTTGTGTAGTAGTGGAAGAAGCAAATCCACTATCTGCTATTTCATCTGAAATTGCCTACAATGTACAACGTTGGGCGTTTGATTACTTGGATGCACCGGTGATTCGTGTGAATTCGAAAGATTTACCTTTACCTTATGCGCCAACACTTATTGAAGAAATTTTGCCGAATGTTGAAAGAACAATCGCTGCTGTAAAGAAAGTGTTGTATAAATAGCTTCAACCTTTTGGTTGAAGAGTGAGTAAAGTGAGCCAGTGAGCAGAGTGAGCCAGTACTTATTACTTTGCTCACTCTGCTCACTGGCTCACTAACTTACAGCACGTATATAAATCGCGCTCCGTCAACATCCACTCCCTCTAATTTAATTCTACCTTTTTTGCCTTCTAAGGCTTCTATCGCTTCACTTGGCGAATTAATTGCTTTGTCGTTGATCTTGGTGATGATTACTCCTTTCTCAATGCCGTACATGGCTAATCTGCCTTCTGGATCAACTTCGGTAATTTTAACACCTGCTGATACTTTTAATTTAGATTTTTCTGCCTGAGTTAAGGAACCAAATTTTGCTCCTAAGAATTCAGATTTGCTGCTTTCTCCAGCAGAACCTTTGATGATGCTGGTATTACCGTCTAAATTTCGAAGTGTCACTTTGTATTCCTTGGTGGCTCCATCGCGATTAACTGTTACATCTACCACCTCACCCGGACGTTTTCTGTTCACGATTTCCATCAATTTAGCGGATGTTTTTGTTTCTACACCATCTATTTTAGTGATCACATCGTTTACTTTTAAGCCGGCTTCTTTCGCAGCTGAATTTTCCGAGAAACCTCCTACATAGACGCCATTGTTTGTTTTAAGGTCTTTTTCTTCCGCTAATTTAGAATTGACTTCAGAAATTTGAACACCCAAAAATCCACGCTGCACATTTCCGTATTTAATTAAATCGCCAGAAACTTTCTTGACAATACTTACTGGAACTGCAAATGAATAACCAGCGAATTGTCCAGTACGGGAATATATCGCAGTATTGATTCCTACAAGTTCTCCTTTTAAATTAACCAATGCTCCACCTGAATTACCAGGATTAACTGCGGCATCTGTTTGGATAAAGGATTCTAATGGATTTACCTTTGCCTCTGGATCCCTGTCAATAATATTTTGTCTGCCTTTGGCAGAAACAATACCAGCAGTCACCGTTGATTCTAAGTTAAAAGGATTTCCCACGGCAAGGACCCATTCGCCAACTCGTAAATTATCAGAATCACCAAAGGTCAAGAAGGGTAAATTTTCCCCTTTTATTTGTACAACAGCCAAATCAGAGGATGGGTCAGTGGAAACAATTTTACCTTTGAACTCTCTTTTGTCGTTTAAAACGACGGTGATCTCATCTGCACCTTCTACCACATGGTTGTTGGTAACGATATAACCATCTGCACTGATAATTACCCCAGAGCCTGAGGCTTCTTGTGGTTGTGACCTTCTTGGTTGTCCACCACCAAATGGGTCGCCGAAACCAAAGAAATCGTCGAATGGACTTGAGAATTGTCTTCCCATTGATTTTGGTGTCGATTTTGTTTTAATATGTACTACTGCTGGTGTTGATTTTTCAGCAGCATACGTAAATTCTCCTGGATTGCCGGGAACATTTACGGAGGAGACATTTGTGGTAAATGCAGATGGGGCTGACCCAATCGCATTCGAATTGTCAAGATTTAATAAATGATACGCGCCCAAGGTCAAACCACTTGAAATTAGGCCAACTAACACGAATGATTTCATTTGATTCTTCATTTCCATACCTCTTGTTATTTTCGGGTTAAAATTTAATATACGAATTTAACGAAAAATGATTTTGATACTTATTGCTTACAAGGTCTTTAACATTATTTAAGAAAAATTTGTTCGCGATGTCTGATATCAAAGTCATTTTTTTTAAATCCCATTGAAATTGGCTAATTTTGTGGCTTATATTAAAATTATCGTTTCATGATACTTAGTGAGCAAGAACAACTTCGAAGACAAAAGCGTTTGGATTTAATGGCCCTTGGCATAGATCCGTATCCAGCAGCCCAATATCCAGTGGATGCGCTTTCCAAACAGATTGTAGAGGAATATGCTCCTGAAAAAAATAATTTTCAAGAGGTATGTCTGGCTGGTCGTTTGATGAGTTTTCGGATCATGGGTAATGCTTCATTTGCTGAATTACAGGATTCAGCAGGTCGTATTCAATTGTATTTTAGAAGAGATGATTTATGTCCGGGCGAAGACAAAACCTTATACAATACGGTTTTTAAAAAGTTATTAGATATTGGTGATATCATCGGTGTAAAAGGCTATGTATTTACCACACAAATGGGTGAAATATCTGTTCATGTGCGTGAATTTACCATATTATCTAAGGCCTTACGTCCATTACCCATCGTAAAAGAGGCAGATGGACAAACGTTTGATGCATTTTCGGACTCAGAAATGCGATATCGTCAACGTTATGTTGATTTAATCGTTAATAGTCAGGTTAAAGATATTTTTGTAAAGCGTGCGAAAATAATTTCTACGATGCGTCGGATGTTTGATGATCGTGGATGGTTAGAGGTTGAAACACCCGTATTACAAGCCGTTCATGGTGGTGCATCCGCTCGACCGTTTAAAACACATCATAATACGCTTGATATGCCTTTGTATTTGCGTATCGCCAATGAGTTGTATTTGAAGCGTTTAATCGTAGGTGGATTTGACGGAGTTTATGAGTTTGGTAAAATGTTTAGAAATGAGGGGATGGATCGTACGCATAATCCAGAATTTACGTCATTAGAATTCTATGTGGCGTATAAAGATTATCATTGGATGATGAATTTAACTGAGGAGATTTTCCAGACAGTTGCTGTTGCACTTCATGGAAATTCAGCTGTGCAGGTAGGAGAACATACCATAGATTTCGCTGGACCCTATCCAAAATTGAGTATTTCTGAGGCAATTTTACAGTATTCAGGTGTGGATGTGGATGCCCTTTCTGAGGAGGAATTACGTGCAAAATGTGTTGATTTTGGCATGGAAGTGGATTTAGGAATGGGTAAAGGAAAGTTAATTGATGAGTTGTTTGGCGAAAAAGTGGAAGCTAATTTGATTCAACCTACCTTTATTATTGATTATCCGGTTGAAATGTCACCCTTAACCAAAAAACATCGAAATAAAGAAGGTCTGGTTGAGCGATTTGAACTATTTGTGAATGGTAAAGAAATTGCCAATGCCTATTCAGAATTAAATGATCCGATTGATCAAAAAGAGCGATTTGAAGATCAGCTGCGATTGGCAGAGCGAGGAGATGATGAAGCTATGGCGATGGATCATGATTTTATTCGTTCGTTGGAATATGCAATGCCTCCAACCTCAGGTATTGGTATTGGAATTGACCGTCTGACGATGTTGATGACCAATCAATCGTCTATCCAAGAAGTATTGTTTTTCCCTCAAATGCGTCCTGAAGTAATTAAAGAAGTAGATTCGGATCAGGCATTTGCCGCATTAGGTATACCTCCAGTTTGGGTGCCAGCTTTGCAAAAAATGGGAATTTTAACCATTGAACAGTTGAAAGAAGCTAATCCGAATAAAGTATTTAATGATTTAGGTGGCTTGCGTAAAAAATTGAAAATTGAAGAAAGTTTACCAAGCAAGGAAGAGGTTCAAGCTTGGATTCAGGCATAAAAAAAAGGCTGCATTTGCAGCCTTTTTCATTTCTCTTTGATTGAGATCAATTATACTGTTTATATCTTATATTCAGGAATGAAAACTCTAATCAAAAATGCGTGAAATTAGATTTTTTTCACGTTTACAGCATTCGCTCCACGCTTACCATCGATCACCTCGAAAGATACAGCATCGTTTTCACGAATGGTAACACCACCTAAACCAGTTACGTGAACGAAGATGTCCTCACCAGTTTGATCGTCTACTACAAAACCAAATCCTTTGGTCTCGTTAAAAAATTTTACTTTGCCAGTTTGCATAAAATAAATAATTAATAAAAATCAAATGTAGGTAAAAAAAATCTATTACAAGTATTTTTGTAGTTTTTTTTCAAAAAATATAAGTTATTTTTGTA
This sequence comes from Bacteroidota bacterium, assembly GCA_041180785.1. Lineage (GTDB taxonomy): Bacteria > Bacteroidota > Bacteroidia > Cytophagales > Spirosomataceae > Sandaracinomonas. The sequence continues at coordinate 18,102 of JBEGQV010000198.1, forward strand.
GAAAATTAGAGAAGCATGGAAAAATTAAAGTATTTCGTTGAGTCTCAAGCTTTTGGAGTTTGTGCACATTTGGGAGAAAAGTTTAGAATTTCTACCAGCAGTATTCGCTTGTATTTTATTTACACATCTTTTTTAACGATGGGTTCTCCCATTATCATTTATTTAATTCTTGCCTTTTGGATGAATGTACGTCGATACATGCGTCAGCGAAATAATCCTTCCGTTTGGGATATTTAGGGTAAATCAGTGAATTTTTTAATTTTTCGGATGAAAAATTGCCAAACAATTGAATGTTGATAAACTTCAATTGTTTTTGAACGACTATACATTTGTTTCTTTTTATAAAACAACAAATAGCTGTAAAATCCTCCATGCGCATTAATGATCGCAAGTAAATGAGCAAACTTCAGCGAGGTTAAGAATTTCAAACCTGCTAAACCATCTAATAAAAGCCTTGAGGCAATCACGAGCAAGCGATGATTTCCTTGAAAATTTTTGTAGATTAAAATTAGATTGTTTCTAAAGTTTAGGTAGGTTTTTTGTGGACTATCGGAATGTAAGGTTCCACCTCCTACGTGCAGCACTTTACTTGTAGAAACAGCTGCAATTTGATGACCTGCTTTTCTGATTCGACAACAAAGATCGATTTCTTCTTGGTGGGCAAATAGGTATTCATCGAGTCCACCTACTTCCCAATATGTTTTTGCTTCCACGGCCAAACAGGCGCCTGTTGCCCAATGGAGGTCCATGGTAGACTGGTATTGTTGTTTGTCTTCCTCGCAATGATCAAAAATTCTACCTCTACAAAAAGGATATCCTAAAAAATCAATATAACCTCCAGCTGCCCCAGCATATTCAAATTCAATGGGATTGTTCTCCTTTAAAATAAAGGGTTGGGCAGCTTTAACGGTTGGATATTGTTGAACAAAGTTTACTAAGTTTTCAAGCCAATTTTCCAATGGTTCAATGTCTGAATTCATGAGAATATACCAATCAGCTGAAACTTGTTGTAAAGCTTCATTGTATCCGCCGGCATAACCTTTGTTTACAGGCATATGTATGACCCGAAGGTTGGGAAAATTGTTAGTTAGGAATGAAATGGTATTGTCAGTGGAGGCATTGTCGGCAATAATGATATCTGCACCTTGGCTATTTTGTATAATTTTTGGAAGAAATTTTTCTAAAAATTTCTTTCCGTTAAAGTTCAGAATGACGATTGCGACTTTCATGTATTAAAATTATGCAAAGTTAGGGAAAAGCAATCAATTAGAATTTTAATTAAAAATGTATTTTTGCTAATTCATTATCAACAAGCATACATGGCATCATCCTTATTTAGAAAAAAATCAATTGATAAAATCCTTTCTGATCAACAAGAAATGGAGAATTTAGAGGGTTCTCACATGGTTAGAAACCTTGGTGTAAGAGATTTGACTTTTTTAGGAGTTGCTGCCATTATAGGAGCGAGTATTTTTTCTGCCATTGGTCAAGCCTCGGCAAATGGAGGACCAGCAGTTTCATTGTTATTTGTATTTACTGCGGTTGCCTGTATGTTTACCGCTTTTTGTTATGCTCGATTTGCTTCCACTGTGCCCATTTCTGGAAGTGCCTATACCTATGCGTACACCAGTTTAGGAGAATTTATCGCATGGATTTTGGGGTGGAATTTGTTGTTGGAATATGCGATTTCTAATGTGGCAGTGGCCATTTCTTGGTCGAAATATTTTGTGGATTTATTGGAAGGGTTAGGATTGCATGTACCAGAATATCTGACGATGGATTTTTTATCTTCTAAACGAGCTTTTGAAGAAGCTGTCCCCTTGTTAGCCTCAGGCCAAAAATTGTCTGATTTATCGGTAAATATTCGGGAAGGATTTATTGCCTATTCAGAAGCGCCAGTGATTTTTGGGTGGCATGTTGTTGCCAATCTACCCGCATTACTGATTACTATTGGTATTACGTATTTGGTTTACATTGGCATTAAGGAAAGCAAAAACATGAATAATATCTTGGTGGTTTTGAAGTTATTGGTGATTGCCATTGTGGTGGGTGTTGGTGCATTTTATGTGCAAGTAGACAATTGGAGTCCTTTTGCCCCCAATGGTGTTGCAGGGGTATTAAAAAGTGTGGCGGCTGTTTGTTTTGCCTACATTGGATTTGATTCGATCTCAACCACGGCTGAGGAATGTAAAAATCCACAAAGAGATATTCCAAAAGCCATGATGTGGGCCTTGGGAATTTGTACGATTTTGTATGTGTTGGTTACTTTGGTGTTAACAGGAATTGTTCCGAGTGGGAATTTGGCTGGTATTGAGGATCCTTTGGCTTATATGTTTACAATCGTTGGACTGCATGGCGTTGCCGGGGTAGTGGCTGCAAGTGCAGTGATTGCTTTAACAAGTGCGCTTTTGGTTTATCAGTTGGGACAACCAAGAATTTGGATGACCATGTCGAGAGACGGTCTATTGCCTAAAGCTTTTTCTCGAATCCATCCAAGATATCGGACTCCCTCTTTTTCAACCGTCATGACAGGTGTTTTAGTTGGTTTTCCTGCCTTATTTGCCAATTTGGAAGAAGTGATCAATTTGAGTTCAATAGGGACCTTATTTGCTTTTGTGTTGGTTTGTGGAGGCGTTTTGATATTGGATTTAAATCCAGATAATCAACAAAAATCTAAATTTAAAATTCCATATGTGAATGCACAATACCTCATGGGATTATCAGCCATAATAGCAATCGTGGTATTTTGGCCTACCTCTATTGCTGATTGGATATCTGCTCATATTAGTGGTGAAAAAAAAGCCGACACTTGGATTATGACGGCTTTCTTTATGTGTTGGGTCTTATTATCGGTATTCAGTTTTATTAAAAAGCTTTCATTGATTCCCGTTTTGGGATTACTCATCAATTTGTATTTAATGACCCAAATGGGCTCTGCCAACTGGGAGCGATTTATCTATTGGTGTTTGGTAGGTGTGGTTATTTATTTTGGGTATGGATACAGGAGAAGTAAATTGAAATTATGAGTTATAAGTTATGGGTTGTTAAAAATTCATAACTCATAACTCAAATAACTCATAACTCTAGTCGTTTCTCCTTCCTCCTAACAAATTCAAATAATAAAGTAGTTGAGCGAGCATGCCAAGTGCTGCGGCTACGTAGGTCATGGCTGCCCACCAAAGTGCATCTTTCGACATGGAGTATTCATTTGAATTAACAATTCCTTGTTCTTTAATCCATTTTAATGCACGGTTAGATGCATCAAACTCTACTGGAAGGGTCACAAAGCTAAACAAAGTAGCCATAGCGAATAAGGCAACACCAATGGTTAAGACCAACGTATTTCCTGTAGAATAGAGGATCATCATCCCAATCATTAATAGGATAGGCATAAATCCATTGGCAACACTAAGTGCAGGCACCATGGCTGATCTGAATTGTAAAAAGGCATAAGCTCTTGCATGTTGAACGGCATGTCCACATTCGTGAGATGCCACGGCAGCAGCAGCTGCATTTCGACCATAATATACATCATGGCTTAAATTGACTGTTTTTTTGGTCGGATCATAATGGTCAGTTAATTGTCCATCAACTGTAATTACTTGAACATCATAAATTCCGTGATCGCGAAGCATCTGTTCTGCGATTTCTTGTCCGGATAAATTGGAACGAAGTGGTACTTGCGAATAAGTTTGGAATTTAGATTTTAATCTCCAAGAGATCAGCATTCCTATTACTCCGAATAAAATGGTTAAAAGATATAAGCCTGGCATAGGGGTTATGTGTTATGAGTTATGTGTTATTTTTGCTTCTTATTTCTTAATTATTACTTAATTTTTCAATGGTTTTTGTGGTAGAATAATCTGGTACAAGCTCGATCGTTTTTACTGTTCCACCATTTGCGATAACTTCCTTAGCCCCAACAATGGTTTCGATTGAATAGTCATTTCCTTTAATGAGAATATCAGGTGCTAATGATTTGATCAGTTCCAAAGGAGTATCCTCGACGAATAAAACTACTAAATCAACGAATTGTAGAGCAGCTAAAATACGTGCTCGGGCATATTCGTTGTTTATTGGTCGATTAGGTCCTTTTAATGTTGAAACGGAAGCATCGGTATTAAGTCCGACAATCATTTTATCTCCTGTGAGTCGTGCTTTTTCCAGGTAGTCGACATGGCCTAGATGTAAAATGTCAAAACAGCCATTGGTGAAAACTACTTTTAGGTTTTCGTTTTTCCAAAGGTTACGTTGTTTGAGCGCTTCCTCTAATGACATTATTTTATCGCTACTTGTTTTCAAGGGAATTGATTTTTGGTAAAATGAGCGTTATAATAAAACTGAGACCTCCTAATAACAATATGGAAACCATTTGAGTTCCGTGGAAAAAAGTTGCTAATGCAGTCGCATTCGTTTTTTGAATTCCGTAGTAAACCAAGGTTGAGCCAACTAAACTGTGATAGGCCCCAATGCCACCTTGCGTGGGCATGGTCATTCCAAAGGAGCCCATTACCAAGACCGTAACTGCCGCGCCAAGTCCAAGGTTCATCGATTCCGGAAAGGCTAACAGCAGTACATACGCATTTAAGTAGTAGCAAATCCAGATACCTGCCGAATAGAAAATAAATAAAGCAGGATTTTTCACCAAAAAAATGGATTTGATGCCATCGATCCAACCCATCAACAATTGAATGATTTTAGAAGTGTCTTTTTTGGACTCCAATAAATTAAAAAATTGATTTTTATATTTATAAATTAAGAAAATCGCAAGTAGCAAAAGAGTACCGGCAGCGATCAACAGGGCATTTCCTGGTAAATGAATGTTCGGGAAAAGATAGTGTTGTAAAGGTTCGAATTCAATTAACAAATTTATTCCTAAGACAACCGCTAGGCAAAGTAAATCAACTATTCGCTCAGTAATAACCGTTCCAAACGATTTTTCAAATGGAATTTCTGCCGTTTTTTGTAAGGATCCACAACGGGAAACTTCCCCCATGCGAGGGATGATGAAATTTGCAAAATAGCCAATCAGAACAGCAGAAAGAGTTCTTGTGGTACCTGGATGATATTTCATGACAGCCAACAGTTGGTTCCATCTAACTGCTCTAAAATAATGTGCTAAAATGGAGATGAAAATGGATACGGAAACCCAGGTATAATTTGCTGTTGAAAGAGTATGTAAAATGTCACTCCAGCTTAAATGACTTGAAGAAAAAGCCCAATATAATAAAGCAACGGCAAGGACTGTAGAAATAAGATATTTTAGGGCAGCTTTCAAATGATGGAATTTTTCAAAAAGCTAAAATAAGAGGTAATTTAAAATAAATGAATGTTAATTGAGGATTTTTTTGTAATTTTGCATTGTTTTTTGGGTCAGTGTGCCCATTTATTAAACAGAATAGCCAATTATGCGAATTCTTTATGTGTCAAGCGAGGTAGATCCATTTTTAAATACCTCAAGAATTGCAGATTTTGTCAGGAGTTTACCCACCGCGATGCAAGATCGTGGAATGGAAATCAGGATTCTTGTTCCAAGATTTGGATTAATCAATGAGCGAAAAAATAGACTACATGAAGTAGTACGTTTATCAGGTATTACGATCCCAATGGGAGAAGAAGATAAGCCACTTACCATTAAAGTAGCTAGTATTCCTGCTGCAAAATTGCAAGTTTATTTTATTGATAACGAGGATTATTTCCAGCGCAAATCAGTGCTTACTGATAAGGATGGTGCATTTTACGACGATAATCACGAGCGTGCAATCTTTTTTTGTAAAGGAGCCTTAGAGACAGTTGTGAAGCTTGGTTGGTCTCCTGATGTAATTCATTGCAACGATTGGATGTCGAGTCTTGTACCTTTATATATTTCTACACATTTTAGAAATCATCCGATTTTTAAGGATTCAAAAACAATTTTCTCTCCACACAATTCTTCTTTTGATTTTACGTTTGATAAAAACGATTTACTTGAAAAGGTTAAGATTGGCGATTTAGAAGATGATACCTTAGGGAGTTTAGCACATGCCAATTATGATTCATTTGTTCGTATTGGTGCAGAATATGCAGATAAAGTTATCACATTAGTGGACACGGAAGATCGTAATAATACAGTTGTTAATGAATTTAAAGATAAAGCACATCAAAATATTGCCGAAAATGATATCGAATTTTTCGAAAAAGTGTACTTGGAATTGGCTGGCAATTAATTGCATTTGTGTACTTACACTTTTAGTAAGTAGTTGTGATACGGCGAAAGAAATTGGATCTGATTTATTTAGTGTTGAAGTAGGACTAAATTATACGGATACGCTCACCATTAAGTCGTCAACCATTCAGTTAGATTCTACCTATACAAGTGGACCAAGTGCATTCTTATTTGGTTCCTTGAAAGATCCCAATATAGGTCAGGTATCTTCAAATTTTTACACTCAAATGAGTAATGTGGATACACTAAAAGCGAAAGATAATTCGGTTTTGGGTTCTGCAAAATTGTATTTAGTCTATTCTTCCTTTAGAGGAGATACTACTAAATTACAAACGATGAAAATCTATAAATTAACGGATACGCTATCTCGATTAGTTCCTTATTTCAGTAATACTGTTAAGGGATATGAATCGAAGCCCATTAAAACTTTTTCATTTTATCCGCGTCCCATTAAGCGTTATATAGCCGACGGGGATACGGTTTCGATGGATACCTTGATTGTTGACCTTTCAAAAGAATTAGGAAAAGAATTGATGGGATATTCTTCAAGTGCAGAAACAAATTCAGGTGGGTCTTCTTTTAGAAAAGTGTTTAAAGGACTTTATTTTGAAAACGCTTCAGCAGCTGATGGAGCAGTTGTAAGTTTTAGCTCTAATTATTCACGATTAGATTTACGTTACACCACACCTGGTGATACTAACAAATATTTCGTACCATTCCATTTTGCTTTATCAACTTATTCGCAAACGGAGGTATTGGCGAAATATAATTATTTCATGTTTAATCGAAACGGAAGTTTGATTAGTAATTTGAAATCCCCTGGGCAGTCGGTAGCATCAACACTGACAAACAATAAATCATTTGTTCAGAAAGGGTTAGGTTTAGCGACTAAGTTGACTATTCCATATTTGGCAAAATTGAAAAATAACAAATATATTGCTGTTAATAAGGCAGAATTAATTGTGGAACCAAGTTCAGATGTTCCTGCTGATTTACGATTAGATAAATTATCACTTGTTCGTGGTAATTCAGGAAGCAATCGACCACTTCGTTCGGCGTACGGATTATCTTATTTCTTATCCGAAGGAGCTTCCGGATTTAATACAGCAACTTATAATTCCGCTACCAAAACCTATACGTTTAATATCACTTCTTTGGTACAAAATATTATTTCTGGAAGAGAATTAACCGATGAACTTTTGATTACCCCAGAAATTTCAGCAATTTCAAGTGCTGAAACAGGTTTTGTTGGCGATCAAATCAATTATGTGGCGCTAAATGCCTTCAAGACGAAGATTAAATTATACTACTCGTTTATCAATAAATAGATAAATCGATGGAGAAGAACTCCTCTTCTTTACGAATTACCCTGGTGCAAACTTCCTTACTTTGGGAAGATCCCGTGGGTAATTGTGCTCGATTAGAAGAAGAATTGAGTCCACTTGCTGGACAAACGGATGTTGTTGTCCTTCCTGAAATGTTTACCACTGGCTTTTCTATAAATGCCAATCATGCTGAAATGATGAATGGGCCAAGCATCAAATGGATGCAATTAATGGCCAACCGAATAGATGCTCTACTCATTGGCAGCATCAAAATTAAAGAATCCGGAAATTTATATAATCGTTTGTTTGCTGTCTATCCAGATGGCTCTTATTCCTGTTATGACAAGAAACATTTGTTTCGAATGGGTGATGAAGGGAAAGCCTATACGGCAGGAAATAAACAACAAATAATTGAATACAAAGGTTTTTCGATTGCTTTGTTTGTTTGTTATGATTTGCGTTTTCCGGTTTGGATCCGAAATCGACAAAATGCCTATGATCTGGCAGTATTCGTGGCAAATTGGCCTGCCTCACGTGCAAATGCTTGGAAAACCTTATTAAGAGCTCGTGCGATTGAAAATTTAAGTTATGTGGTCGGGGTCAATATCGTTGGACAAGATGGAAACCAACTTTCATATTCTGGCGATTCTGCGCTTATTTCTTTTAAAGGAGAAGATCTATTGAATTTAGGAAACCAGGAACAAAATCAAACAGGTGAAATCTTCAAAAATGAATTAGAAAATTTTCGAACAAATTTTCCGGCATTTTTAGATGCCGATTCTTTCGAGTTGAAATAATTATTTTGTTTTTGATTCAAAAAATGCGCTTAAACCTCCAGGTTTAAGTGCAATTGTAGCTGTTTTTTCATCAGCAATGAGTTTCCCTTTGTTAATAAGTAATACGCGATCACAAATTGCTTCCACCTCAGATAGGATGTGAGATGAAAACAAGATGATTTTTCCGGGACTAATTTTTTTAATCAAATTTCTGATTTCTACCATCTGATTTGGATCAAGTCCACTGGTGGGTTCATCCAAAATTAAAATCGGTGGATTGTGTAAAATAGCTTGCGCAATACCCACACGCTGTTGATAACCCTTCGATAATTGACTGATTTTTTTGTGACTTTCTTGCGATAATCCGGTTAAATGAATGACCTCTTCAATTCGTTGGTTGACAGCTTCCAATTGGTGAATTTTGCCAACAAATGCTAAAAATTCACGTACGTACATATCTTTGTACATGGGATTATGTTCTGCTAAAAAACCAACCTGCGACTTAATTGCTAAGGCATCTTTTGGAATCTCCAGGCCATTTATTTTAATGGTTCCGGCGTCTTTTTCAATCAGTCCAATGAGCATTTTTAAGGTACTTGATTTACCTGCTCCATTCGGGCCTAAAAATCCAACTATTTCACCCTCCTCCAGTTTGAAGCTTATTTGGTCAACCGCTTTTTGTTCTTGATAAGATTTTGAAAGGCCAGAAACAATTATCGACATCCTAAGTTTTGATTTTAATTGCAAAGGTAGGTAAAATGGGAACTATTTCTACGTAACTTTGTGTTTTCGATTTAAAAAAATGATGCAGGAGGATAAAATAAGATTAGACCGAATTGAAGATGCGATTGAGGATATTCGCCAAGGTAAAATCATCATTGTTGCCGATGATGAGGATAGGGAAAATGAAGGGGATTTTATTTGTGCTTCTGAAGTGACCACACCAGAAATGGTCAATTTCATGGTTACGGTCGGCAGGGGTTTGGTGTGCGTTTCCTTGACGGAAGAACGTTGTAATGCTTTAGGGCTTGAAATGATGGTTGAGCAAAATACAACCTCACATGAAACACCCTTTACTGTCTCAGTTGATTTATTGGGTCATGGTTGTACAACAGGTATATCTGCATCTGATCGTGCGAAAACCATACAAGCCTTGGTCAATCATACCACTAAACCGAGTGATTTGGGGCGTCCTGGACATATATTTCCTTTAAAAAGTAAGGATGAAGGGGTTCTAAGAAGAACGGGCCATACGGAGGCTGCGATGGATTTTGCTAAATTGGCAGGATTCCAACCTTCGGGTGTTCTTTGTGAAGTATTGAAACCAGATGGCGAAATGGCGCGATTAGCCGATTTACGACAAATTGCCGATGAACATCAATTAAAGTTAGTTACTATTAAGGATTTAATTGAATATCGTTTAAAAATAGAATCATTAATCACCCGAGAAATAGGTGTAGAAATGCCAACTGAATGGGGTGATTTTGAATTGATCGCCTATAAGCAAAAAAACACAGGGGATACCCATTTAGCTCTTATTAAGGGAACTTGGGATGAAAGCGAGCCAGTGATGGTTCGGGTGCATAGTTCTTGTGTGACGGGTGATATCTTTGGGAGTTGTCGCTGTGATTGTGGTGGACAGTTGCATAAAGCCATGCAAATGGTCGAAAAAGAAGGAAAAGGTGTTATTTTATACATGTTTCAAGAGGGAAGAGGGATCGGTTTGTTGAATAAATTGAAAGCCTATAAATTACAAGAAATGGGTAGAGATACGGTAGAGGCAAATTTAGAACTTGGTTTTTCCATGGATGAACGCGATTATGGTGTAGGAGCTCAAATTTTGCGTGATTTGGGGATAAAAAAGATAAAATTAATATCCAATAATCCGAAAAAGCGTGCAGGCTTATTAGGGTATGGACTTGAGATTGTGGATAGTTTGCCAATTGAAATTCCTGCAAATCCGCATAATGAGCAATATTTAAAGACTAAAAAAGAAAAAATGGGTCATCACCTGACCAAACTATAATATTTGCCCTTAATTCCGTATTTTTGGCTATGATCCAAATCAATAATATTCATAAAGAATTTGATGGACGTGTAGTGCTTGATGGCATTAGCGGAACTTTTCATAAGGGTACAACAAGCATGGTGATTGGCGGGAGTGGTACAGGGAAAAGTGTGCTGCTTAAATGCATGATTGGAATATTGAC
>JBEGQV010000199.1:0-8103 GCA_041180785.1 Bacteroidota bacterium
ATTGGCCAAGCAATGGGATCTTTGGAACGCCCTGGATTTACCTGAAAAGCAGCGAAGTAATTACGTGGCCGACCCAAGGATTCACTCCATTCATAATTATGGAAGCGCCATTGATTTGACCCTATCGGATGAACAGCAGGTTCCTTTGGACATGGGCACCCCTTTTGATTTTTTCGGAGAAATGGCCTATCCTAAAATGGAACAAGCTTTGTTAAGGTCGTGCAGGTTGTCGCAGGCGGCCTATCAAAATCGGTTAAAGCTGCGCAATGCCATGAAAGCAGGCGGGTTCATGCCGATTGAATATGAGTGGTGGCATTTTAATGCCTTTTCTCGTAGCGAAGCGAAGGAAAAATATAAAGTTGTTGACTAATTAAACACCTTCCGCAACTACTTCTTTCACTTCAGGAATCATTCGAGTCATTAAGGCCTCAATACCCGATTTTAAGGTGAGTGTAGAGGAAGGACAACCGGAACAAGAGCCTTGCAAAAGGACTTTTACTTGTCCAATTTCTGCATCATAGGAATGAAAGCTGATGGCCCCGCCATCTGATTCTACGGCCGGACGAACATATTGATCGAGGATTTCTTTGATTTGTGAAATGATGGGGGTATCGTTTCCATTTCCATCTGAAATCGCATCTTGTGGAATGGTAAATACCGGTTTTTTCTCCTCAAAGTATTTTTTTAAGTATTGTTTGATGCCAAAAAGCTCATCTTCCCAAGAGATGTTTTCTGCTTTGGTGATCGTGATGAAATTGGAAGTAATGAATACGCGTTTAACAAAGTCGAAACCAAACAAGGAAACCGCCAAGGGCGAACTTTTTTCTTTACTTAAGCCGTCAGCCGGCTGTGAATAGTCAAAAGAAAGCCCATCGGGAAGTAATTCAAAATTAAACACAAACTTCATGGATTGTGGGTTGGGCGTCGCTTCTGTGTAAATATGAATAGCTTGTTGTAACATAATGTATGACGTATGAATAATTATAACACCGAAGGCGTTAAAAAAGTTTAAAATTCGACAACTTTTGTTATAAATCCTTGATTTTGGAACAATTCATCAGCAGGTTTATGGTTAAAAATACCAAATAATGTGGACCCGGAACCCGACATGGCTGCATAAACAGCACCCATTTCGTAGAGGTTTTCTTTTATCTTTTTTAGCAGAGGATATTGTGGAAATATACGATCTTCAAAGTCGTTTGTGATGGTATCTTTCCAGGATTCGATGGGCATTTGTAACGCTTCTGGTAAATGATTAGGCGCGTTTTTAGGGTGCACACCGGCATATGCTTCTTGGGTGGATATACCTACATTTGGGTAAACAAATAGACCATAATGTCCCTGAAGGCTTGTATGAATTTCTACCATTTCATCTCCTTTTCCAGTTCCAAATTGCGGTTTGTCCATTAAAAAAAAGGCACAGTCGCTTCCCAATTGTTGGGCAAATGGAATGAGCTCATGGTTGCTGATGGGCAGGTTAAAAACATCTCGTAGTCCGATTAACGTGTAGGCTGCATCTGCTGAGCCGCCCCCTAGGCCGGCACCCATGGGAAGGATTTTATGCAAGTGTATACAAGCATTTGGGATCTTAAACGTATCTTGTAAAAGGCGAAAAGCCTTTACGCACAAGTTTTGTGTCGGATTTCCGGGAATGGGGATGCCCGTGGAGACAAATTCAAAATCTGATGAAGGGGTTATTTCAAGAATATCTGTCCAAGGCACATGAAAGAAGGCAGATTCTAAGTTATGGAATCCGTCATTTCTTTTTTCAGTAATGTATAGGCCAATGTTGATTTTGGCTGGGGGAAAAAGTATCATGTTAATCTTCCAAAATATTTCCTATCCAGGTTAATTTAAGGGCTAGGTTGCTTAAAAATAAAAACAAGGCAATTATTATAAATGGTTGACTTTGGTCTTTGTGTTCTTCCCATCTAAATGTTCGGACTTTTGTTTTTTCAAGGTCATCAATTTCTGTAAATACATCCGAAAGACCTTTGGCATCATTGGCCCGAAAGAATTTTCCTTGTGTATTTTCTGCGATGCTTCGTAAGGTATTTTCATCTACTGGATCAAGCAGGTTGCCTTCTTTGCCAACAGCAATGGTGTAAAATTTAACCTTAAACATGCGGGCTAATTTGGCGGAAATGGAGGGGTCTAAATTTCCGGCTGTATTATTTCCGTCTGAAATGATGATACCAATTTTTTTGGGATTTTGGCTGTCGCGCAATTGGTTAATACAAGTGCCCATGGCATCACCCAGGGCAGTACCTTCTTCCTTGATTATTCCTGATGTAAGTTGTTGGATGGATTGTTTTAAATACAGCGAGTCTTGCGTGGTTGGACTTACCAAATTAGGTTCTCCGGCAAAAGCAACAATCGAGAATGCATCATGTAAAATTCTTTTTTGAATAAAATGCATGGCCATTTTTTTGGCAACCTCTAATCGAGAAGGGGCCACATCTTTATTTGCCATGGAAGAGGAAATGTCAATTCCCATGGCAATATCAATTCCCTCTGCTTTTGTTTCAGCATAACGTATGGTTTTATAGGGTCCTGCTAGGGCTATGATAATGGCTACAAGAAATAAACTTTGAAGAAATTCAGGGATGTAACTTTGTAATCGGGTAATTTTATTTTCTGGGAATTCGTTCGGAATGTGGAGCACAATTTTTGCTCGATTGTTTTTCTGAATCCAATATTTATAGGCTAAGAGAATAAAAGGAAGCGCTAATAAATACAGAAATAGTGGATTTTCCCATTCTAAGAAAAAAAGGGATTTGACTTGTTGCCATACATGTGTTAAATGGTATCTCACTATTTTCTAAAGTTAATGCGAATTTTCTTGTGTTGTCTTTTGTACATCGAAGCAGCAATGACGAGCAAATTTTCTACAGATTGTAAGGTATTTTTCGAAAAATTTCCGCCATAAATGGCCGAATCCATTTCATTTAATGCTTTTTCCAATCGTTTTTCAGGGAGAAGGTCTATAATTTCTTTGGAAGTGGAGGTGGAAAAAGGAAGTCCAGAAATGTTTTCTAAGTAGTTTTTCCACAAGACAATCGCTTTTTCAAGGTTCCTAAGTCCGGATTCTGAATTATTGATATTTCGTTGCAGTCGTTGGTAGGCCCTTTTAAAATCTCTATTTTTCCGCCAACTAATGAATAATTCAAATGCCATTCGTAAGCGCTTGCCAAATAACCAATTGATGATGCCCACAATGATTAACAAGATTAAGATATCAAATAAAAAGGTTTTTATATCTTTTTTGGGCTGTATGGGCTCAAAAGGAATTTGTTGATATAAGTCGTTTAAATCTATTTTTTCGGGTGATTTTACCAGATTTTTAACATAAATGATGTCTTTTGCTGGATAAATGGCCGTGCAATCGATGTCGTTTGCAGCATAAATGGGTAAACTTAAAATGCGTGGACTTTCGGGTTGAAATAATTGTAAATGATAAACAGCTGAGTCTACATATTCACCATTTGTTAATTTTTTGGTTTTAAAATAGTCTTTTTGGGTGATTTCAAAGGGAGGAATAGATGTATTGGTTGCGGGAAAAAAGAGCTCATTTTTACCAGAATGTTTCACCCATAAACTATAGTGGAATTTTTGACCGATTTTCACCGAATCTTCTTGAAATCGCCCAAAAACCTTGATTTGTTTAGGATTCATTTTTACGAATGGTGAAAAGTTTAACAAGCGGTTGAACATAATCTTGTCCAGCCGTAATGCGCACATAATCTATTTTTTGTTTTTTACATAATGCGGCCAAATCATCTGGTTGTTGTTGGAAGTTTTTGGCCATCAATTTTTGAAAACCTTTTGAAGAGGAGTTTATGTAGGTTGTTTTACCTGTTTCAGGATTGTAAACAGGGATAATCCCTAATTTTGGCAAGTGTAACTCGCGGGAATCTTGAATTTGTAAAACGACCACATCGTGTTTTTTGCCGAGCGACATCAGGATTTCTTCATAGTCTTGATCGATAAAATCACTGATAATAATGACTAGGCTTTTTCTCTTCAAGATGTTCAAGGTAAATCGAATCGCTTCTTGAAGGTCCGTCTTTTTACTTTCGGGCACTACTTTAAACAATTCCGACAAGGCTCTGTACCCGTGTTTTTTACCTGGGGCCGGGGCCATAAATTTTTCAATTTTATCAGTAAAACAACAAAAACCGATGTGTCCTGCTTCTTGGATGGCCGATAAAGAAAGTACAGCTGCCATTTCTTTGATGGTATCCATTTTGGTTTCATTTGCAGCGCCGATTTCATTGGATGCAGAGGCGTCTAGCACAAAAAAAACGGTTTGTTCTTTTTCTTCTTTAAAGATTTTTACAAAGGTACCATGTCCTTTTGCGGAAGAGTTCCAATCAATATGGCGCACGTCGTCGCCATATTGGTATTGACGGAGGTCATTAAATTCTATGCCTGAACCTTTGAATACGGAAGCATAATTCCCATGCATTTGGTTATTAATGGCCTTTCGGATCCGAATTTCAATTTGGTTTGCCTTATTTAAAAAGCTTCTAATGTCCATTTTATCAGGTAAAAGCTGTTAGAATTTTGCTAAATTACCTATTTTTGAGCAAATTGCTCTATTCTGTAGCAAGGTTTCAGAAAATGCAACAAATGAAAAGCGTATTAATTTTAACAGTGTTATTGGTTTGGGGCTGTTCGGAATCGAAAGAGCAGTCGATTTTGAGTAAGGAAAAATTGGCTTTGGTTTTATCGGATATTCATTTGGCAGAGGCTAAAATAAACGAAAAGCATATTGGGAGTTCAGATTCTGCCTTGGTTCTTTTTCAAGAAATTGAAAAATCAATTTATAAAAAACACGGAGTTGATTCCAGCACAGTTCACAAAAGTTTTGATGCCTATGTGAAAGAACCAGATGAGTTTTTAGATATGTATCAGTTAGTAACGGATGAGTTATCCAAAAAAGTGAAACCACATTGATGAAAAAGATCATTTCACTGGGTCTATTTTTTATAGCACAAGCAATAATGGCACAACAACCATTTTTTCAGGGGCACCGCGGTTGCAGAGGATTTTTGCCAGAAAACTCCCTTCCGGCATTTGAAAAAGCCCTTGAATTGGGCGTGGTGTTGGAAATGGATGTTTGCATGAGCAAAGATGGACAAGTGGTGGTAAGTCATGAACCCTACATGAATTCGCTTTTTTGCGTTCATCCAGATGGTCGACCGGTAAAAAAAGAAGAGGAAAAGGTGCTTAATCTTTTTCAAATGAATTATTCGGAAATCAAGCGCTTTGATTCCGGCATCAAGGGGAATCCTAATTTTCCACAGCAAGAACCCCGTTCCGTATACAAACCACTTTTGTCGGAGGTTTTAGAAATGACGGAGGCCTATCGAAGAAAAACAGGAAAACCCGTTTATTATAATATCGAAATCAAATCCGACTCTTCGGAATATGGCATATCCCAACCCAAAGAAATAAAAATTTTTGCCGACAGAGTGTATCAAGTCATCCAGCATCAGGTAAAATGGGAGTTTGTAACGCTACAGAGTTTTGATTTTCAGGCGTTAAAATTTCTCCAAAAAGAGATTCAGTCGGGACGATATCAGAAAATGAGCCTTTCGGCCTTGGTGAGCCGAAAATCACCACAAAAAGTGGTGGAAGACTTGGGCTTTGTTCCGGATATTTATAGTTCAGCCTACACGTCCCTTTCAAAAGAGTGGATTGATATCTCCCATCAATTGGGAATGAAAGTGATACCTTGGACGGTCAATGATGAGAAAGAAATGGAGCGCCTAAAAAATTTGGGCGTTGATGGAATCATTACAGATTACCCGACTTCAGTCACTGGACTTCCTATTATCTCTAACCCCTAACGCCTAACGCCTATCGTCTGATGTCTATTTTAACAGAAACATTAACCTGGATCATGAAGCGGCGGATGCCTCGCATTGAAGCGATGTATCAGCAGCCTTTGGAGTTGCAGGATGCGTGTTTTTCGGAGTTGATTGAATTTGCAAAATTTACCGAGTGGGGGAAGAAATATGGGTATGCCGAAATCAAAAATATCGATCAATACAAAGAACGAGTGCCCATTTCTACTTATGAAGAGCTGTTTCCGTATATAGATCGGATGATGCAAGGCGAGCAAAATGTGTTGTGGGCAAGTCCAATTTCTTGGTTTTCTAAATCCTCTGGAACCACCAACGCTCGGAGTAAATTTATTCCTGTGTCTCCCGAATCTTTGGGAGATTGCCACATGCGTGGAGGCAAGGATATGATTACGCTCTTGATTCATAACAAACCAGACACCAAGATTTTTGATGGGAAGGGATTGTCGATTGGTGGGAGCCTATCAAGTAATCCGTTCAATGACCAGATGTTGTTGGGTGATGTGTCGGCCGTGGTCATGAAAAATTTACCCATTTGGGCGCAAATGATTCGAACGCCATCTTTAGATGTTGCTTTGATGAATGATTGGGACCAAAAGATTGAGCGAATGGCCAAGGAAACGTCGCAAGAGAATGTGACGAGTATTTTGGGCGTACCCACCTGGACCTTGGTCTTGATTGATAAAATTTTAGAGGTAACCGGCAAAAAAAATATTTTAGAAGTCTGGCCAAATTTTGAATTTTTGGTGCACGGAGCCGTATCGTTTAGTCCCTATCGAAGTTTGTTTAAAGACCAAGTTTTTCCTTCCCAGCAAGTTTCGTTTATGGAGATTTATAATGCTTCGGAAGGGTTTTTTGGTATTCAAGATGATCTCTGTTTGCCGGATGAAATGCTGTTGATGCTCGATTATGGCATCTATTATGAATTTATACCCTTAGATGATGCAGGGAAGGAGAAAGATTCCATTGTCTCGTTAGGCGACGTGCAAATTGGCGTGAATTATGCTCTTGTGATCAGCACCAATGCCGGGTTATGGCGATACAAAATAGGCGATACGGTTAAGTTTACTTCTAAGCATCCATATCGCATTAAAATAAGTGGACGAACTAAAATGTTCATTAATGCGTTTGGAGAAGAGGTGATAATTGAAAATGCAGAACAAGCGCTATCAAAAGCCTTGGAGTTGACGCAGTCCCAATTAATTGATTACACAGCTGGACCGTGTTTTATGGAAGGGGGTAAAAGTGGATGTCACGAATGGATTATCGAATTTTCGGTTCCTCCTGTAGATTTTACTAAATTTGTAGAAATTTTGGATTCGACCCTCCGTGAAGTGAATTCTGATTATGATGCCAAGCGGTCGTTTGATTTGGTCCTGACCCAGCCAAAGGTTCATGTTGCACCCAGAGGGACCTTTTATCACTGGATGGATAAACGCGGAAAGCTAGGTGGACAACACAAGGTGCCGAGATTAAGTAATACACGAGAATATATAGACGAAATTTTAACAATTATCTAATTATGGCTTTAAAGGAAACAATTGAAAGTGGAATTAAGGATGCGATGCGAGCAAAAGATGCCGATAGATTGCGCGCTTTGCGTGCCATTAAATCGTTGATTTTATTGGAAGAAACATCAGGAAACAATGTGGGACCTCTTTCTGCCGATGCTGAAATGAAAATTTTAATGAAGGCAGCTAAGCAACGCAGAGATTCGTTGGAGGTTTTTAAAGCACAAAATAGAGAAGATTTAGCAGAAAAAGAGCAAGTTGAATTGACCATCATTGAAGAGTTTTTACCAAAACAATTATCCGAAGAAGAGCTATCTGATAAGATTGCAGCCATTATTGCACAAGTTGGTGCAACGGGACCGGGCGACATGGGGAAGGTCATGGGTGTAGCCACTAAACAATTGGCAGGTTTAGCCGATGGGAAAGCAATTTCTGCGAAAGTAGGTGAATTATTAAAAAAATAAATTGGAAGAGGTTAGCACAAAAAAGCGGAAATCGATTCGTAAGTTAAGTTTGGAACAAATTAAAGAGGCCATGCAGTCGCATGGCCAACCAGGTTTTCGCGCCAAACAAATTTATGAATGGATTTGGAACAAATCAGCCAGGAGTTTTGATCAAATGCAAAACATCCCAAAGGATTTGCGCGCTTGGCTGGAAGAGGAATATGAATTGAATTGTGTTGAAGTTGATGAATCACAAATTAGTTCCGACCGAACCATCAA
>JBEGQV010000200.1:0-4423 GCA_041180785.1 Bacteroidota bacterium
GTAAGGATTGCATAAAAATATGTATTCTATTTATTCGTTAACTACAAAGTTCGTTCATTAAAATGTATTCCACAATGAAGTACAGAAAAATATCTTCATTTAAAGGACTAAGGGATTATTTTTTCAAAAATATAAGCTCTTTTTAACTTTAACTTTAAGTTTATAACTAATTGATTATCAGTTAACTTATAATTTAAAACAAAATAATATTTGGGAAAGAATACGAAGAATATTTAGCAATAAAAACAAATGACATTGTGTCAGTACACTCTTTCATCAACCCCTCTCCTGCTAAATCATTATTTAAAGATACAAAATTTTTGAATAAAAAACGTATTCAAGTGAAAAATATTTTTTAATTAGTTTTATTGCTAAATATGTGACAAATGTAAAATATAAGAAGAGACGAGAAACGAGAAACGAGAAATGAGTTAATTGATTTTCTTACATCTCGTCTCTCCTCTCTCGTCTCTAATTTGCACACCTCACAAATAATCGCTATATTTGAGTTAAAATAAAGGAAAACAAATATTTATTACCCGATGAAAAAAATTAAAGTAGCAATTAATGGTTTTGGTCGTATTGGTCGTTTAACTTTCCGCCGTTTGTTGGAGAAAGAAAACGTTGAAATCGTAGCAATTAACGATTTAACTGATAACGCAACATTAGCACATTTATTGAAGTATGATTCAGTGCATGGTAGATTCAATGGTACAGTTACTTCTGATGCAGATAGCATTACGGTAAACGGCCATGCCATCAAAGCGTATGCAGAGCGTGATCCAAAGCAATTGCCTTGGGGTGCTTTAGGAATTGATGTTGTTTTAGAATCAACTGGTCGTTTCGTGGATGAAGACGGTGCAGGTCAACACTTAACTGCTGGTGCAAAAAAAGTAATTATCTCTGCTCCTGCTAAAGGTGGTGTTCCTACAGTTGTTCTTGGTGTAAACGAAGATACATTGTCTGATGACATGAAAATTATTTCTAATGCTTCTTGTACCACGAACTGTTTAGCTCCAATGGCCAAAGTTTTAGATGATGCATTTGGTTTAGAAAAAGGATATATGTCGACAATTCACTCGTACACAGCTGATCAGAACTTACAAGATGCTCCTCACTCCGACTTACGTCGTGCGCGTGCTGCTGCTTATTCAATTGTTCCTACCTCTACTGGTGCAGCGAAAGCAGTTGGTTTAGTATTACCTCACTTAAAAGGTTTATTAGACGGTAGCTCAATGCGTGTTCCTACTCCAGATGGATCTGTAACTGAATTCACTGCAATTCTGAAAAAAGAAGTTTCAGCTGATGAAATCAATGCGGCAATGAAAAAAGCTGCTGAAGGTCCAATGAAAGGTATCTTACAATTTGAGACAGATGAAATCGTTTCAATCGATATCATTGGAAATACTCACTCATGTATTTTCGATTCGAAATTAACTTCAACCATGGGAACTTTAGTGAAAGTTGTTGGTTGGTATGATAACGAATATGGTTATTCTTCTCGTGCTGCTGATTTAATCGCTCGCGTAGGATAATATACTATAATAATCAATTTATAAAAAAGGCCCCAAAGGGCCTTTTTTAGTTGCTATTAACCGCTCTTAAATATTTGATACTAAATCCTTTATTAAAAAACATTTCTTCAAATCGAGTTTTAATACCAAAATGATCTTTATTTAAATCAGAAGCGTATAAATCTTTTGTTTGTTCAATTAAATGGAAAGGTTGTGCTGGGATGGTTTCTAAACTGTAATCAAATAAGGAATCTGAATCAGTTTTTAAATGCAAAAACCCATTGGGTTTTAGAATCGTTTTGTATTTTTCTAAAAAATAAGGATTTGTCAAGCGTTTTTTCTCGTCACGGTCACGTGGGCGCGGATCCGGAAAGGTAATCCAAATCTCATCCACTTCATTTTCTTCAAAAAAGTCTAATATAAACTGAATTTGCATTCTTAAAAACACCACATTTGAAATATGCTCTTTTTGGGCCAATAATCCAGCAGAAGCGAGGCGATCACCTTTCACATCAATGCCAATAAAATTCTTTTCAGGAAATATTTTGGCCAATCCATTTGAATATTCACCTTTACCACAACCTAGTTCCAAAACAATGGGATGATCATTTTTAAAATAATCGTCCTTCCATTTTCCTTTACAATCATCAAAAAATGGTTTTGGTCGTTGAATGACATTTTCCAAGTCAGATGCCAATTGGTATTTTACACTTTTACGTCTGCTCAATTTATAATTCGTTTATTTCTGCTACTAAATAGGTACTTCCTAAAATAAAGACGAGATGATCTTTTCTGTATTCTTTTACATGTGTTATGGCATGATTGACATCCGATGAAAGGATACCATCAAGCCCACTTTCAATCGCCATTTTATGTAATTCTTCTTTTGGTAATTTTCTAGGATTAGTAATTTCGGTAAAAATATAATGTGCATTTTTTGGTAAAATACTTAGCACTTTCTTTACATCTTTATCTCCTACCATGCCCAAAATTATGGTTAATTCTTTTGGATGTAATTGCTCAATTTGAGCAACTACACTTGAAATACCTGCTTCATTATGTGCTGTATCAACAATAATTTGGGGTTGATTCGTGTGAATTACCTGAAAACGACCTTTGAACCCAGTATTTTTAAGAGTATGTTCAATTCCTTTTTCTAATTTTTTCCAATCAAATGAAATAATGCCTAAGGAATTCAATTGTACAGCCCAAGCAATCACACCTTGGATATTTTTGGTTTGGTAATTTCCTAAAAACGGAGATTTAATTTGTAATCCCTTAGGTAGTTCGATTTTAGAAGCAAAAATAATGGGCGCATGTTCCAATTTTGCTTTTTGTTCAAAAATAGGTGCTGTTTGTGGATGATATTCTGAAATGGTAATAGGAACATTTTTTTTGATAATTCCTGCCTTTTCAGTGGCAATTTCCTCTAAGGTATTGCCCAATAAATCTTGATGATCAAAACTAATATTGGTAATTAAGCATCCGATGGGTGTCATAATATTTGTCGAATCTAACCGACCACCCAAACCCGTTTCTATGACTGCATAATCTACCTTTTGTTGCGCGAAATATAAAAAGGCCATGATGACCGTCCATTCAAAAAAAGATGCTGAATAACTTTTAATAAACGCTTGATGTTCATTTACAAAGTCAGTAATCCATTGTTCAGGAATTTCTACTCCATTTACTTTAAATCGTTCAGTAAAGTTCTTCAGATGTGGTGATGTGTATAATCCAACCCTATATCCATGTTCCTGTAAAATGGATGACATGAGGTGCGAGGAACTTCCTTTTCCATTTGTGCCCGCAATATGCAAGCATTTAAGTTGACGTTCTGGATGACCAAAATATTCACACAAGTATTCAATATGCCTTAATCCTGGTTTAAAGGCTTTTTTGCCTTCTCGATGAAATACGGGAAGTTGTTGATACAAGAAGGTAAGTACCTCCGAATAATTCATCATGAAAATCTACTTCGAATTAATTTTAAAAACAATACTTCCGGTAGATACTTCAGGACGCTCACCTGCTGAGGTGGGTCTAAAACTTAATTTTTCTAAAGCTCTTTTATATTTTTGAGCAACAGAAGCAGATAAGGTTGTTTCAGCAATTTTTAAAGAAATAATCGAACCGTTTTCATCAATTTTGATAGTGAAACGGATGATTCCTGTTTCATCTGAATCATCATTTACTTGAGGTCTAGAAGCCAAGGCCCAGCCAGTAAGATTTACCGACATGCCATTTCCCCCACCAATTCCATTGTTTGAACCACCACCTGAACCTTTAGGACCTTTATAGATGCCTGAATTGTTGATATCACCATTTAATTGACCCTTATCTCCTATTTTACCTGCATCATTTCCATTTGAATTTCCTCCAGCTGCATTACTTGTTCCCTTCGTGCCATTAGCAGTTGTTTTTTTCTTAAATAAGGCATTGTCATCAATTTTAGGAGGTGCTTCAACAGGAATGACTTCTTTTTTAACTACTTTGGTAGCTTCAACTTTTTTTTCAGCAACTTTCTCTTCAATTTTAACAGGACTTTTTACTTTTGATGTTAATAACGTAGCTTCACTTGGCTTTTCTTGTGCTGCTTTTGTTTTTTCAACAGGTTGAATTTCTGAAGGTGCAGACTCTTCTTCGTTTTGTAATGCGTTTGTTTGGTTATAGGTTTGAACATCTCCTCCACCTTCATCACTATTACCATAATTCACAGCAAATCCACCTGCTGGGACTTCCATTTTTAATTCTTCTCCAGACCAAATATTGATCGTATAAAATAAAAAAAAGATAATTGAATTGATGGCAATGGTGTAAACCAAAGCCTTCATTCGATTCTTTCTTTCTAATTCATGTTGTGATAGTACTTGACTCATTTATTTTGATTGATTTTCAAAAACCCAAAT
>JBEGQV010000201.1:0-6422 GCA_041180785.1 Bacteroidota bacterium
TTAATTATCGGATTGATATTAGATGCGTATAAAGCAAGTAATCAATTAACAGACGGATATAATTTAATTTTTGTCATCTGTGGATCTGCCTATGTGTTTGCCTGGGGATTGATACATGTGATTAATCCGAAACTGGTAAAAGTGTAAGGGATGAGGGATAAGGTGTTAGGTTTTAGGGATAATTTTATATCTTATACCTTATACCTTATACCTTATACCTTATATATCTTCCGAAGTTTTTCTACAAACTCCTTGTTTGTCTTTTCTGCCTGCAAAATAAAATCATTATCCTTCCAATCTCCAATAACGGTTTTCATTTCTTCCTCGTTTCCAAACATGGCTAGACGGAATGGATCCTGAAAATCCTTTTTACGAGAATTCTTAATTCCCTCTGCTAAACTTTGAGAGACTTCCATGGCTTTATGTAGCCAAGCCGAAAAGGTTTCCTTTTCGTAAAGTTCTTTTTTACCAAGAACTTGAATAAGACCATTCAACGCATTTTCGAATTTTTGATCAGGATATAAACTTGCTTGTTGTTGATAAAATGCATGGACTTGAGACCAAGAGTTTACTTTTCCTGATTTGATATTATTTTTTAATTCCTGCGTAGCGCTTGTTGGAATTAATTGTCCACCAATATTTTCCCAATCAACAATAGGTGTTCGATTAGAAATCGTTTCTTTTACTAATTGAATTGGATCTGCTGAATGATGACGCTCCATGGTGGCTAACAATTCCTTCGCTGCATGGTAATATAAAATATCTTTAAAGGTATGATAGGCTTTATAAACCTTGGCTATTTTTGTTTTTTTCTTAGAATTTTCAATTCCATCTACATACAATTCAAGATTTTCATTGGCATTCTTTGGGTCATTCAACCAATCCTTACCGGCCCATTTTTCAAATAATTGAATGGCATTTAATAATTCAAAAACAGTATCTGGTGCTAGGTAATCAAATTCCAACAAATCATCTTTTACTAAACGTTGATCACGAGCCTCAAATTTCCAGGCATTACGAGCAATCGCATACATATTGTATAAAAACCAGTAAGCAGGAATAATGAGAAGTCCACCTGTTTTATCATCATTACCAATCAAAGAAAATGGAATGGGATTATGTATCTCTGCAGGATAATTCCCTTTTGATATCAAGTTAAAACTAGCAAATTTTGAATTATGTTTAAGGGCAACTGACAGTCCGGGCCAAAATCCACGACCCGCCTGTAATTCTCCATCCGCGCCCCTTGAATTATGATTTGATCCTAAGGTTGCACCGGCGGCCATGTTGCTTTGTCCTTGTACAACAGCTGCGCACAAAAAGGAATTATTATGATGTTGTTCATGTGCTGGATAAATCAAGGCATTTAACACTTCGCAACATGAGATAGTAGAATTACTTCCCAAGTAAGAATTGATCAAACGAGCGCCATATTTTAATTGCGAATGTGCTGATAAAATAAAACGAACTGCTTTTACTCCGTAAAAAATTCGACATCCTTCATGAATAATCCCATTAACTAACTCACAGCCTTCACCAATTTGACTTGGAGCCTCTGGCAAAGAAAGTATACTTAGATTTTTTAATTTATTAGCACCTTTGATGTAGGTATCAGAGCCCATGTTGACATCTTTAATAATACCTGTATTTTTAATCACCGTGCGGTCACCTATTTGTCCATAATACCCTCTCTCACTCGAAAATTCTTTTAATGTCATATCAACATATTTCTGTTGAAGAACTTTATCCTCTCTATTTCTTGTCCATAAATAGGCATCACCTGGTTTCATAGATAAAAATGGAATCACTTTTCGACCACCATTTTCATTACCTAATTCCAACCAAATACGAATTTTTTCTTCCTCACCTTGCTTGACAATTCCATTTCCAAATTTTGCGGTGGCGGTTGTCGCCAATTCATTTACTTGCAAAATCATTACTTCATTTCCAACTTGGTAATGAGAAAGTAAATTCACCCGATCAATTGCCACATTATTTCCAAAATCAGAAGAAATAATGGTTGAATTATATAAACCGACGGGCATCCGAAGATTTTTAAATTCTAAAAAACAATGTTCTAATACGCCTATCCTATTGATACCAAAAAAACGACAATTTTTAACCAAATATGGAGTAAATCCATCTTTCACATAAATGTCTTTCCAATTCTCCGCCTCATTCAAATTGGCTTCTAAAATTGAAATTTCGCGAGCAGTAAGTGACCGATATTGAGAATGTTCGATAGTTGAATTTCTAAAATAAAACTCATCACGTCCTTCGGTGAGAAATTCTTTTCCTACAAATTGAAAACCCAATTCGGCAAAGGGTTTTTTATAAATTTTATTCATATTTCGTACAACTCTAGGGGGAGATGATCTGGATCTTCAAAAAAAGTAAAACGCTTACCCGTGTATTCATCAACGCGAATGGGTTCGGTAGTAATACCGTTTGCATGCAAATGAGCAATGCTTTCGTCAATATTTTCAACTTCAAAAGCAAGATGCCGTAAACCGCTTGCTTCGGGCCTGCTGACACGTTCAGGTGGATTGGGAAACGAAAATAATTCAATGATATATTGATTGCCGATAGCCAAATCTAATTTAAAGGAATTACGCTCGGCTCTAAATACTTCTTGTAGGATTTTGAGTCCCAACACATTGACATAAAAATGCTTTGATTGCTCATAATTTGAGCAAATAATCGCAATATGATGAATATGTTTAATGCCACTATTCATTATTTTTGAGATGTAGTTGCTACTGCTATTTTTGAATCAGCGGTTCCATAATATAAAAACCATTTGCCAGCAAATGGTACAAGTCCTTCGATAAAACACACTTCATTTACTTCCCCTACTTGTTCATATTTTTTATTTGGCCATATAAATGGAGATAAGGAACGGTGAATTAACTTATAAGGATTATGGGTTTCAAATAAAGCTTGTCCAGCAGCATAGGCAAATTTTGGTAAATAATGTACGCCAAAATTGGCTGCATTACTTCCATTATATAATAGTAAAATACCTTTAGTCGTATGCAAAGCATACGGACCTGGCTCTACTAATCGAGAATCAAAAAATCCCTTTCTTGGATTCATCACAGCAATTCTTTCTTTATTTTCTGCATCCTCACAAATTTCCCAGTTTCGTAAATCAGTCGATTTAGCTAAAAATAAATTAGTGTCACCAAAATACATCCAATAGTATCCATCGATTTTTTCAGCAATTAAATGATTTGCCAATTGTTTGACAATGATGGCACCCGATTTGGACCATACATCGATATATTTGGGTGAATTAAATAAAGGTCCTATTTTTTCCCAATTGAGCAAATCTTTTGAAAATGCTCCGCATAAGCGTGCTGTTTTTCCATCATAAGCGGTATACGTTAAAAAATACCCTCCGTCTTCTGTTTCTACGATTCGCGGATCTTCTATGCCACCCTTCGCTTCAAAGCGAAGAAAATGATCATTTTCTGGATATAAGATGGGTTTTACATTTTTTTTAAAATGAATACCATCAGATGAGATGGCCAAGCCAATGCGAGATACACCCAATGAATCTTGAGCCCGATACAATAAATGCACTTTTCCCTCCCGAATAATAGCACAGGGATTTAAGACATTTTTCGACTCCCATTTCACCTTTTTATGTTGCACTGGGCAATCAAATTCTTGGGCTAGGTTGGGTTGTAAAATTGGATTCACCTCATCCAATTTTTTAAATCCTTTTATTTGCCAATCATTTTGAGCAAATAAAAAATTTAAAGAAAGGAAAAATGTGAAAACAAAAGCGAATAGTCTATTTTTACGGAAATTAATCATAAACAAAGTTATTAAATTTCATTGAAAGTACTCATTATTGGTGGTGGCGCGGCAGGTTTTTTTGCTGCATTTTCAGTAAAAAAGCATCATCCTGAAGCAGAGGTGATTATTTTAGAAAAATCATCTAAATTTTTATCTAAAGTAAAAATTTCTGGTGGAGGAAGATGCAATGTAACAAATGCAACCTTCAATAATCGGATTTTGTCAGAAAAATATCCTCGAGGTGAAAAATTTCTTCGACAGGCATTTGAACAATTTAATGCAAAAGACACCATGAACTGGTTTGAATCGAGAGGAGTCGCATTAAAAACGTACCCGGATTTTTGTGTATTTCCATTGGCAAATGATTCCCAAGTGATCATTGATTGCTTTATGCGAGAAGCAAAAAACAATGATATTCAATTATATTCACATCAGGGTGTTGAGCTAATTACACGAACAGAAAGTACCTTTATAGTCCATACAAAAACAGACCAATTTAAAGCGAATAAACTTATCATCACAACGGGAGGCCAACCGAAACGAGATGGATTTCGATGGATAGAAGAATTACTAGTACCCATTATCCCTCCTGTACCTTCGTTATTTTCATTTAACATTGAAGATGAACCCTTACATCAATTAATGGGGAATGTCATTGAACATGCTTCTGCAAAAATTGAGGGGCAAAAACTTAAAGGCATAGGACCCATTTTAATAACTCATTGGGGGTTAAGTGGGCCCGCCATCCTTCAACTTTCAGCTTGGGGGGCACGCATATTAGCTGATAAAAATTACAATTTCCGTATTCTAGTAAATTGGTTAGGTGATAAATCGGAAGCAGAAGTACAATTTGAATTAAAAAAAACGATTCAACAAGAAGAAAACAAACAAATCCATAATTTTTGCCCCTACCCCTTTACCAATCGATTTTGGAATTATTTGTTGGTTAAATTTCAAATTCCATCCACGCTTAAGTGGAAAGAGTTACAAGGAAAGCATTTCAATAAATTAGTCAATGGATTGATTAATGATGCGTTTGAAGTGCATGGAAAAACAACCTTCAAGGAGGAATTTGTTACGGCTGGTGGAGTGGATATAAAAGACATCGAGGTTAAAACAATGCAATCAAAAACGGTTCCAAATCTATATTTCGCAGGTGAAGTAATGGATATTGATGGAATTACGGGTGGATTTAATTTTCAGGCTGCTTGGACTACAGGCTACATTGCAGGAAAATTACAATAAATCATATTTACGCATTTGCTTGTGCATCACGCGAAACCATAAAGGTGGAATGAGCGATAATAGAATCATTCCCGGATAACCTGTAGGCATTTGAGGTGCATCTTCCATGTGTCGCAATACTTGATATTTTCGAGATGCCAAATAATGATGATCCGAGTGTCTACTTAATTCAAACAAAAGCAATCGACCTAATACATGATTACTGTTCCAACTGTGTTGTGGCTTAACACGTTCATACACCTTGTCTCGCACCAATTCTCTACTTAAACCATAATGTTCAATGTAATTGACCGTTTCTAAAATAGTACTTCCCAACAGTGCAGATAATAGAAAATATACAGTGATTTGAGGCCCAAACCAAACGTAAATACTACAAACAAAAGCAATTTGGATTAATTGAAAAACCAACATTTCTTTGAAATCAATTTTCCATGCATGTAAATAGGTTCCAACAAAAGTTTGTTTATAAAAGGCATAAACCGACTGATTCAACTTTGCAGTACTCGGATCTGAAGGAGTCCCTACTTTGTGGTGATGACCCTTGTTGTGTTCGATAAAAAAGTGCATATAAAGGCTTGTTAACAATAGACACTTTGCTAAAAACTGTTCACCCTTATTCGATCGATGACCCAACTCATGTGCCACATTGATTCCAAAAATACTACAAAGGAGTCCCATGGCAATGATCCTTCCTGCTATCTCAAATTGAGTTAAAGATTGTTCTTGAAAACCGGATAAAAATGTCCATAGAGCATAAAATTGTACTAGAGGCACTATATATAGAATGTAATCATAAATTTTATTCGACTTTTCAAGTTGCTCTTCTATTTCGGAAAAATTCTTTGTGGAGGGAGAAAGGAATAATTCAACACCTGGCACAAAAAAAAACGTAAATAAAAAAGGAATCCAACAATAGATTCCAGATGAGGTAAAAGAGATAAAGCCTAAATAAAAAAGGACAAATGTTGTCGCATACTTCAATTGATGAATCAACTTTATCATATTCAATTCGAGCTTAATGGATCAACGAATCCTTTTGTTACGGGTGATGAAAAATAGACAGAAGTAACATTGACATTCTTTTCACCCTTAAATTTAAAAAAAGTTTTCAATTCATGATGAGCCGTAATTTTTTTATTTAAAATAATGCCCGATTTCAAAATGGCCGGAATTACGCGAAATTGCTCAATCACTCCATTTGAATAGGTCACTCGACAAAATAAATAAGGTGGTTGGAATAAAAGCTTACTTAGTTTTCCAAGTACACTATACTGAAAATCAAATTTACCTACTAAAACACCTTGAACCTGTGGAACTTTAATTTCTTTATTCAAACTAGAAATTCCAAAATTTTTAACAACAACAGTAGGGGC
>JBEGQV010000202.1:0-4902 GCA_041180785.1 Bacteroidota bacterium
AAGAATTGGATATTCCAACTGATGAATATCCGACCTATATTGATTGGCTCATTGAAAACAACTATTTCAACGAAAAACGTTTTGCTGAAATTTTTGCTCGATCCAAATTTAATCAAAAGCAGTGGGGGCGCAATAAAATTAAATTTGAGTTGAAAAAAAAGCAGATTGCTGCAGATCTAATTCAGGTTGGATTGAAAGAAATTGATGAAGAGGAGTATGACAAATGTCTTCAAAAACAAATTGAAATAGCAAAAAAGAAATACCTAAAAGGAGAAGTTTGGCAACAAAAACAAAAGATTTTACATTATTTACAATCGAAAGGCTTTGAACTTGATTTAATTTTACTGTATATTTGAATTATGAACAACCAAGAAAACAAGTATTACGGAGCTTATTATTACGCAGGTTATTACACTTGCTTATAAGTCGGTATTTCTTTTTTTCTTTTAAAAATTTAGCTGCCGACATCCAATATGTCGGTTTTTTTATTTTATGAGCATTCACATTCAACCTGCATCTCGACTCAATTCTGTGGAAGAATACTATTTCTCTACTAAATTGAAACAAATTGCACAAATGCGTAATGAAGGTATTCCTGTCATAAATTTGGGAATTGGATCTCCCGATTTAGCACCATCGGCAGACACCATTTCCGCATTAACCAAAAGTGCAAGCAATCCGAATAACCATGCCTATCAAAGTTATCAGGGAATTCCTGCCCTGCGAGAAGCATTTGCTCATTTTTACCATCAACATTATCAAGTTGAGCTCAACCCGATAAATGAAATATTACCCCTCATTGGTTCCAAAGAAGGGATTATGCATGTGGCCATGGCTTATCTAGAGCCGGGTGATGAGACCTTAATCCCAAATCCTGGATATCCAACCTATGCAGCTGCCTGCAAATTGGCCGGTGCAAGTGTTAGGGAATACGCACTATCGGAATCAAATGGTTGGTTACCCGACTTGGAGGCACTTGAAAAGCAAGATTTATCAAAAGTTAAAATCATGTGGGTCAATTATCCGCATATGCCTACAGGTGCAATAGCACCCAAATCTTTTTTTGAACAATTAAAAGGATTTGCTGAGCGAAATAATATCTTGTTAGTCAATGATAACCCATACAGCTTCATTTTAAACGACCAACCGATTTCCATCTTATCCATTCCAGGAATGAAAGAAGTGGCCATTGAATTAAACTCTTTATCCAAATCGCACAACATGGCGGGTTGGAGAATTGGAGCCATTGTAGGAAAATCTGAGTTCATCAATCCCGCATTAAAATTCAAATCAAATATGGATTCTGGCATGTTTTTACCTTTGCAGGAGGCTGCAGTCGAGGCATTAAAAGCTGATTCTACTTGGTTTGATCAACAAAATAAAATCTATCGCTCGAGACAACAAAAAGTTTTTGAGTTATTGGACTTATTGAATTGCTCCTTCGACGCCAAACAAACAGGTATGTTTGTTTGGGCTAGCATCCCAGCTGAATTCAAAGACGGCTATGTCTTGTCCGATAAAATTCTTCATGAAAATGCTGTATTCATTACCCCTGGAGGAATTTTTGGTTCGCAGGGAAATGGATATGTTCGTATTTCATTGTGTGCAAAAGAAGAAATTTTCCAAACGGCTATTGACCGCATAAAAAATAAATCAAATGGAATCTAAACAAGTTGTAGGTATATTGGGTATTGGACTCATTGGAGGTTCGATGGCTTTGGATTTAAAAAAGTCGGGTTGGGCAAGTAGCTGTATTGGTATTGATACCGGTCGAAAAAATCAACAAAGAGCACTTGAATTAGGACTAATTGATCAACTACTTCCTTTAGAGGAAGCATTAAAGCAAATTACTTTATTGATTATTGCCGTTCCGGTGGACAATTTAGTCGCTGAACTTCCGAATATATTGGACAAACTAACGGAGGACCAAGTGGTGATTGAAGTGGGTTCAACAAAAACGCCCATTTTTGAAGCCATTAAAAATCATCCTAAAAGAGCCCTTTTTGTAAGCACTCACCCAATGGCAGGTACCGAATTTTCTGGTCCTGATGCTGCCATCGAAAACCTGTTTAAAAACAAAAGAGCAGTTATTTGTGATAAAGAACTGAGTCATTCAAGTGCCGTTCATTTAGTGGAAGACATGTATGCTAGCGGACTTGGTATGAATTTAATCTACATGGATTCTATTTCGCATGATGTACACACGGCATACATTTCTCATATCTCTCATATTTGTTCTTTTGCATTAGCCAACACGGTATTAGAAAAAGAAAAAGATGAAAAACGAATATTTGAATTAGCCTCCACAGGTTTTGAATCAACTGTTCGTTTAGCAAAATCGTCTCCAGAAACTTGGATACAGATTTTTCACCAAAATCAAGAAAACTTGTTGGATGTATTAGATGAATACATCAATACGCTCCTTAAATACAAAGGACTCCTTTTAGCAGGCAGCTACAACAAGTTAAAAGAAGAATTAGAAAAAGCGAATGACATTAAGCGGATTTTGGGAAGGTAAAGATATGGGTTATGAGGTATGTGTTATGTGTTATTTTGAAATTAACAACTACCCCATAACTCATAACACATAACTCATAATTTTAATTCCCCTTCGGCTCTTTGTAAACCACTGGTTTCCAAACATCATTTTTTGAATTAATGTCTGGAAGGACATGATCAGGATCTATAGAAACTGACTTAATCGGCAATTTCGTATTTACTTTAAATTCCCAAGTAGCACCGCGCTGCCAGATTTCAACAGGGAATTTCACACGTTGTTTTTCGCCGCTAACTACTTCTATTTCTACTTCAGCAGGCATAGCCATTTTTTCAAGATTTTCGATCGTGATGATAGCACCTTTTGATGGATCTTGTTCGATGTATTGAACACCTTTTACGGACTGGTCAAGTTTCCATAATTCGTAGAACCATGGTCTCCAGAACCAGCCTAAGTCTTCACCTGCCCCATCTTCCATCGACTTAAAGAAATCCAATGGTGTTGGATGTTTGAATGCCCAATTTTTAATATAGTTTTTGAAGGCATAATCGAAACGATCTGGCCCAAGGATAGTTTCACGTAATAAGCGTAAACCAAATCCAGGTTTATTATAAGCTTCCCATCCTAAGTTTCCTGGTTGAATAACATCTGGAATACTTAAAATAGGATCCGCATTTTCTCTAAACAAACGCGGAGCAATTTGATGCATATCAAATTTTCGATTTTTAAATTCCCCTTTATTAAATGCATCATTTGAATAAAAATTAATAAACGTATTAAATCCTTCATCCATCCAAGCAAATTTACGCTCATTTGAACCCACAATCATAGGGAACCAATTGTGTCCGAATTCATGATCAATCACCCCAAATAGACCAGCAGCTTTTGCATCTTGACCACAAAAAACAATGCCTGGATATTCCATACCGGATACGGTACCACCCACGTTAGTAGCCGCTGGATAGGTAAATTCATATAACCAATTGGAATAATATTCAATCGAGGCTTTTACAAATTCCGTAGAACGCTCGTAGCCATTGCTTCCAATTGATTCCTTTGGATATGCCGAAATAGCTAAAATTTTCTTACCGGATGGTAAGTTAATTCTGGAAGCATCAATGATAAATGCTCTAGAAGTAGCAAAAGCCACATCGCGTGCATTTTGACACTTAAATTTCCAGGTCAAGGTTGATTTTGCAGGACGAGATGCCGGATTTTCTACTTCCGACTCCGAGCGAATTGCCACTGTTGTTTCGGAATTAGCAGCTTGTGCCCAACGTTTAACTTGTTCAGCTGTATACACTTCTGATGTATTTGTTAATTCACCAGAACCTACCACAATATGAGATGCAGGAACGGTAATATTATACTCAAAATTTCCATACTCTAAGTAAAATTCTCCAGCTCCTAGATAAGGTAATACATTCCAGCCTTCAATGTCATCATATACACACATTCTTGGAAACCACTGTGCAATGGTAAAAATTGGACCATTTTTTGTTTCTTGGATTCCCATTCGATCCGAACCGTCTTTTGGCGAAACAAATGAATAAGCCACTTTGACTTTAACAATCCCGGTCTTTTCTGCCATAGGCTGCGCCAAACGAATTTGCATGCGGGTATCTTCAATGATAAAATTAGCAGGCTTTCCATCAACTAGCACGCTACCAATTTGATAACCTCCGTCGAATCCAACATTACCAAATCGACCACCAGAGACCGGTGTAGTTTTACCTCCTCTCGAAGAAGTATTAAATTGATTTTGATCCAATTGTAACCATAAATAATTTAATTTATCAGGAGAAAAATTCTTGTAGGTGATTTCAACTTCACCCGTGATACGCTTTGCCTCTTCATCTAAACTAGCTGATATTTTGTAATCGGCTGCATTTTGCCAATATGCTGCACCAGGTGCACCTGAACCAGCCCGTTGCGGTGAGTTATATTGGTAATTCCAAAGTGGATGGAATAAGTCGTATTGATTGTAGTTTGATTTAGTTTGGGCAAAAAGTGAAACTACAGAAAGCATTGTCACCAGCACCAAGATCGATTTTTTCAACATAAATTTATTTGTTAATGAAGTGTAAGTTATTAAAAAATTGTCAAAATTTCCTCATCCATTAATCGTTCGCTTAAGGCCTTGGCTTTGGGAACCTCATAATGGTAAAAGAATTTCATGGTATGAATTTTATCTTCATAGAAAACTTTGTCTTCTGCATGTGATGACGAGCTCTGCAACTGAGCAGAGGCAACCATCCCTTGTTTCAACCACTGCCATGCCACCATATTGAGTCCAAACAACTCCATGTACAAGGTTGCATCTGCTAAAAAAACGTCCGTTTTACCACTTGCTGCAATGCCCAATTTATGCATGGTTACTTTTCCTAGATTTTCTATTTCAGATT
>JBEGQV010000203.1:0-3624 GCA_041180785.1 Bacteroidota bacterium
AGGCCCATGCCACATCCGAATTTTGTACCCGTATACCCAATGGTATCTCGGATAACCCAAAGCAAGGGTGTGTCTGAATCCACCTCCACACGATGCTTTTTCTTGTTAACATTCAATTGATAAATCGACATAAGAAATAGTTTATAGAGCTAAATTTACAACAAACATTCTATTTTTGCTGTATGCTTCAACCGGAAGAAATAAAATTCATTCAGGAACACTTACAGCAAGACCCTGCAAGCCTTGCTTTGAAGGCTAAAAAATATCCCCATTTGGATATTAAAAAGCTCGCGACTCAAATTCAAGCCCGACAAAAATTAGCTGATAAACTGCCAACCTGGGTATCCCATCCGGGAATATATTTTCCGGCTCAAATCTCGTTGGAGCAAGCATCCTCTGAGGCAACGGCTCGCTTTAAAGCTAGCTTGGTGAGCGGTAAACTAATCGATATTAGCGGAGGAATGGGGGTCGATGTGTGGGCTTTTTCCCAAACCTGTGAAAAAGTGACTTATGTGGAGCAGCAAATCGAATTAGTTCATCGAACACGATCTAATCATGCCGTTTTAGGTTTATCAAATGTAAATCACCAGGAGGGCAATGGACTCGACTATTTAAAAGAGGAATTCGATTGGATATACGTAGATCCGGCTCGACGAGATCAGCAGGGCAACAAGGTGATATTATTTAAGGATTGTCAACCCAACGTCTTGGAATTATTAAACTACTCAATAAAAAGTAAATTATTAATTAAAACCAGTCCGGTATTGGACATTCAACGCGCCATTAGGGAACTGGAGGGAGTTGAAAAAGTATATGTTGTAGCCTATCAAGATGAAGTCAAAGAGTTACTATTTCTGAAAACAGGAGTAAATCAATACAACCCACCTATAGAGTTGATCGAATTGGCAAATGACCAGCCCCGACTGTTTTCGGGAACGATGGAGGAAGAAAAAGAAGCCCCCATGCATCTTGGGAATGTGTCTAATTTCATCTACGAGGCACATCCTACCCTATTAAAGGCAGGCTTTTTCAAAATGATTCAGCATTTGGGTGTTTGGCAATTGGGACAGCATACCCATTTATATAGCTCAGCAGAACGAATTGAAAATTTTCCGGGAAAGACCTATGAAAAAATTTCTGCTGGACCGGTGCAACGTGATTGGATCATTCCGCATCTTAGTGACTCGCGAGTAAACATTAGTACGAGGAATTTTCCAATGAAGGCCGATGCACTCCGCCAAAAATTAAAATTAAAAGATGGGGGTGATTATACCCTATTTGGCATTCAAAACATGAATGAAAAAAATGAGCTTATTCTATGTAAAAAATGTCCTTAATGGTTTACCTTTGCTCATTGCATTCAACAAATTAGTTCGTATGAAAAGATTCATTTTCGCCATCGTCTTAAGTTTTTCATGTGTATCACTTTTTGGACAAGTGTTTTCAGGTTTAGACGAAATTGAAAAAGCCAAGAAAGAAGGGTTTTTCACCTACATCAATTCGGAAGAAAAATTTGTAACCGAATCTTGGAAAAAGTACTTGAAAAAATTTGGATCCGTAGAGCCTGGTCGGGGTGGAGCAATCAATATATATCAAGCCAAAATTTCGGATATCTCGAGTAGTCCCCTTACCCTACTATCAAAAATTAGTGAAGAAAAGAATAAGACTAAATTATTCGTTTCTATCTCCACAGGGCCGGATAATTACATACAAAATGGTCATGAAAAATACCGTGACGCAAGCAATTGGCTGGAAGATTTCGTGAAAATTATCAACTTAGAAGAAGATGTTCGTACGCAAGAAAAAGCATTAAATGATTTAATCGCAACAAAAGCGAAAAATCAAAAAGCGGCAGACCGGATGGTTCGAGAGTTAGACTCCAATAGACGACAAACAGAATTGTTAACAAAGAAGTTAGAAGAGGCTAAAATTGAAAAAGAGAAAATTCTGGCTAATCAAGAACAAAACAAATTAGATCAAAAGGCTAATGAAGAGGCTATTTTGAAACAAGCACAGAAATTCGAAGAGGCGAAGAAGAAAATCAATTAACCCAATGAAAAAGATCTATTTCTTATTTTTTGTATTGATCGCACCCTTTTTGTTTGGCAATTTTGGATTGGTGGAGTATGCAGTCTTGCATCCAAAAACAGTTCAAACAGATTCACTTAAGTCGAAACAGAAGCATGTTGTTCTG
This sequence comes from Bacteroidota bacterium, assembly GCA_041180785.1. Classification (GTDB taxonomy): domain Bacteria; phylum Bacteroidota; class Bacteroidia; order Cytophagales; family Spirosomataceae; genus Sandaracinomonas. The sequence goes on from JBEGQV010000203.1 coordinate 2,195, forward strand.
TATTCCACTACGGAAACGAAAGTAGAGAATAAACCCGAAGATAAGGGAAATCAAGAGACCACATCACCAAAATGGTCACAATACATTGGAATGGGCTTTAAGGCAATTCTCGGTTTCTTGCTTCATATTTTGGCTCGATTTTAATGCCTAAATTCGAACTAACTTGTCGGGTTTCTGCCTCCATGCCACATGTGTGGAAATTATTCACGGCTGACCTACTTGCTAAATTAGCACCTCCCTTCCCTATTGCTCAGATCATTCGTTTCGATGGTTGTCAAGCAAATGACCATGTCATCATTGAGCTAGATTTCCTTGTTTACAAAACACAATGGACATCCATGATTACTTCCTATCAATCGGATGGACAATCGCATGTGTTTGTCGACGAAGGTATAAAAGTCCCTTTTGGCATTATTCAATGGCGTCATGAGCATCGAATTGAGTCTGCAGGAGGTGACGAATCACTTATAATTGATAAAATTCAATTTCAAACCAACAACAAACTTTTAGACTTGCTATTATTTCCGTTTATTTGGGGAATGATTGCGTATCGAATGCCGCTGTATAAAAAGCACTTACGTCAACCGAAAACCTTATGAAATTTAGCTTAACCCAGAAAATTATTATTGGATTCGTCCTAGGTCTACTATTAGGCGAATATTTATTTATGACATTATCGCCGGAGGTAAGTCATGACATAGCCAGCAAAGTACAGGTTATCTCCAAAATATTCTTGCGCCTGATTAAGATGATTGTGGGGCCACTCGTGTTCTGTACACTGGTTGTAGGAATCGCCAAATTAGGTGATTTCAAAGCAGTAGGTCGAATTGGTGTAAAGACAATTGGTTACTTTTATTTTGCGACGATATTGTCATTAGTAACGGGGTTGGTTGTCGTAAATATTACCCAGCCAGGAAGTTTACAAAGCTGGCCAAAACCAAGTGCTGGAACGGAAACGGGCATTGACGCCAGTAAGGCTAAATCACTTGAAGATTTCATACTGCATATATTCCCAGATAGCTTTTTCAAGGCATTGGCGGAAAATGAAATCCTACAAATTGTGATCTTCTCCTTGTTTTTTGGAGTTGCCCTGGGTTCAATCGGCGAGACAGGGAAACGCCTTATTCATGTAATAGAAAATTTAGCTGAGGTCGTTTTCAAAATGGTCAATTACGTGATGGAAGTTGCGCCATATGCCGTGTTCGCAGCCATGACGACGGTTGTTGCTAATAAAGGGTTAAGCATATTGATTAGTTATGGCTACCTGATGATTTGTTTCATGGGTGGATTATTATTCTTTACGACGGTCATACTTTGGATCATTGCTGCAGTAAACGGCATCAATTACTGGAAATTATTAAAAGAGTTAAAAGAGGCATTATTGATTTCCTTTTCAACGGCGAGTTCGGAGGCTTCATTTCCACAAACTA
>JBEGQV010000204.1:0-12409 GCA_041180785.1 Bacteroidota bacterium
CATTACTTGGTAGTCATAACCGCCCGGAAGCGTTAGGATAAAATCATGTATTCCAACCGCCTTGGCAGCTTTTTCAATTTGTGCCTGAGTAATGGAAGGATCGCCCAAATGAATGTTATAGGCAATTGTTGAACTAAACAAAAATACATCTTGTAAGACAACCGCAATATTATTTCGCAAGCTATGAATTTCATACGTTTTGATTTCCACCCCATCAATTAAAATATCTCCGGCTTGCGCATCATAAAATCGATTCAATAATCCGATTATAGAGGATTTACCGGCTCCTGTGGCACCTACAATTGCTAAGGTTTTGCCTTTTTTAACGTCAAAACTAACCTGTTTAACAACATATTCTGGTTCATTGTATGCAAAGGATACGTTTTTAAATTCAATATTTCCTTTCAATTGTTCTGCCTTGGCCTGGCCGTTGTTCAATACATATTCTTCTGAATCTAATAATCCCAAAATCCGTTCCGTGGAAACAATTCCCATTTGTAAGGTATTGAATCGATCCGCAAGCATTCGAATAGGACGATAAAACAAATTGATAAACATTAAAAAGGCCGTTAAGGTACCAATCGATTGCTGCTCTTTCAATATGAAGGTAGACGCAGCCCAAACAATTAAGCCTGTACCCACAGCAGAAATCACATCAGCAACAGGGAAATAAATTGAATAGGCTAAAATTCCACGAATATTTGCATCACGATGCTCCTTGTTGATTTGTTCAAATTTTTGATATTCCCTTTTCTCTGCATGAAACAATTGAACAATTAACATGCCTGTAATGTGTTCTTGAACAAATGTATTCAGATTGGCAACTGCCAATCTGACTTCGTTGAATGACTTCTTAATATGTTCTTTAAAAACATACGTTGATGTCAGCATAAAAGGAACCGTTGCTAAAATAATCAGAGTCAATTTCCAATCGGTCACAAACATGACGATGACAATTAAAAATAATTGTAAAATATCTCCAGCGATAGATGCCAAACCTTCCGAAAACACATCATTTAAGGTTTCGATATCCGAAACGGTTCGCGTTACGAGTCGACCGATTGGTGTTGTATCAAAAAAAGACAATTTTAAATTTAATATTTTTTGATACAACTGAACTCGGATGTCTTTTATAACTGTTTGACCAAGGTGCCCGGCCAAATAACTTGTACTAAATTGCAATCCGGTTTGAGTTAATAAAACCAGCAGCATGATCAAAAACATTCGGATTAAATCTTGATAATGAGTCAAACTCACATAGTGATCTAATGTATAGCGAATCAACAAAGGAATCATTGGTGAAACACCCGCCATGCACAAAATCAAAAACACTAATAGCCAAAAACGAGATTTGTAAGGTTTGGCAAAACCATACAATCGACGAATTATATACCAATCGATAATTTTACCACTTATTTTTTCTGTTGCCGCCATAATTATTTCTGATGGATTTCAGAAGGCAGTTCCATGTTTGAACAAGATCCACCACAGCCTTTGGCACAACCTTCTTGTTTGCCCCAAAATTGCTTATACACCAATCTTGCCAAAAAAGCTGCTGCCAGAATAAAAACGATAATGATAACAATATTTTCCATTAAATTTCGTTAAACCAATACTTTTGAAGCTCTTCTAAAAATTCTTTAAAAATAGGTCCGGCACCAATAATTTCACCTTTAAAAATTACATCTAAGCCTCCAGAAAAATTCGTAACTGTTCCTCCGGCTTCTTCAATGATAATTTTACCTGCTGCTACATCCCATGGTTTCAAATTGTATTCAAAAAATCCTTCGAATCTTCCGCAAGCTGTATAGGCTAAATCGATGGAAGCAGCGCCAATTCTGCGTAGTCCATGACTATTTTTCATCAAATTTTTCAACAAGTTTAAATAGCGATCCTGGTAAGAAAAATCGTGATAGGGAAATCCTGTTGCCAACAAGGCTTTGCTAAAATCTTCTTGTTTGGATACTCGTATGGGTTGACCATTCAAGGTGGCACCTACTCCTTTAGCTGCACAAAACAACTCATCGCGATTGGGTTCATAAATCATCCCCAATACCGGTTGCTTGTTTAAAATCAATCCTACAGAAACTGCATAGGCAGGCAATTGATGTAAAAAATTGGTGGTACCATCTAAGGGGTCGATGACCCAATAATAGCCATCACCAATGGCTGAATAATCATTTGCTGTTTCTTCGGCGATAAACTGAGCCTCAGGGATAAATCTTGCTAAACCTTCTTTCAACCTTGCTTCTGCTTCCCGATCTACATAAGAAACTAAATCATTTTTCCCCTTGTAAATGATATCTTTTTGATCGATCGTTTTTACAACAGACTGTATCCAATTGCCAGTTTCTCTTACGATTGGACCCGCTTCGGCAAGTAGTAATTGATAATTCATTTTTTAAGCACCACTTTGGGGCTTTTATTTCCAACTAAATTTAACCAATCAAACACAATTTGTTTGGTTTCTTTCAAATAAACATCTTTAGCATGTTTATCTTCCTTTTTATCTTTTTCAGCCTTTGCAGGGTCATCTACTACTGCACCACCCATGGCTTGCACGATTGACTCCGTTTCATCGGGTTGCTTTTTCAATTCTTCAAGCTCAACTTTACGTTTATTCATTTGAAGACTGACCATATTCTTTTCCTTGTATTTTTTGAATTTTTCAGTATCGGATTTCAACTTCACTAATTCTGCATTGGTTTTTAAGCGAAGTTGGAAATTTGCCAACAATTTATTTTGAATCGTAGCATTTACTGCATTGATGGGTTGAAAGGAAGAAGTGGCGATCATGTCCCAAGGTAATGCACTTTTCTGAGCACTTTCACCGTATTCTTCTGCCGTAAAGGCAGAAGGCAAGGCAAAGTCTGGACTCACCCCTTTGTGTTGTGTAGAGCTACCATTAATTCGGTAAAATTTCTCTAATGTAATTTTCAAGGATCCAGCAGGTTCTGTTTCACCCATGTAGCGTGACAAGTCGACTACCGACTGAACAGTACCTTTACCATAAGATTGTTCACCAATGATGATTCCTCGTTTATAATCTTGAATAGCTGCTGCAAAAATCTCTGAGGCAGAAGCTGAAAAACGATTGATCATGATGGCTAAGGGTCCATCATACACCACTTCTGGATTTAAATCTTGTTCCGTGCTAACTCGACCTTCTGATGATTTACGTTGCACAACTGGACCTTTAGGAATAAATAATCCTGTTAACTCAATTGCTTCAACAAGTGATCCTCCTCCATTGTTTCTCAAATCAATCACGACAGCATCCACACCTCCCTCTTTCTTAAATTCATTTAAGAATTTTTTAACATCTGCTGAGGTAGATTTAAAATCTTGTTCCCTACTTCTTGCTCCTTCGAAATCACGATAAAACATTGGAATTGTGATTAACCCAATCTTGGTCTCATGTTCACCATTTTTAGTAGTTAATATTTCTTTTTTAGCTGTTTGCTCCTCAATTTTAATTTTTTCACGAACCAAACGAATTTCTACTGCTGGTGTACCCACTGCTGCAGAACCCTTCAATATTTTTAATCGAACAACGGTTCCTTTTGCCCCACGAATTAATTTGACAGCATCATCTGTAAACCAGCCAATGATATCCGTAAAGGCACCTTCATCTCCTTGTGCAACGGCAACGATACGATCTTTGGGAGAAATTAATTTTGAGCGAAACGCAGGTCCACCTGGAATTAATTCCATAATCGTTACATAATCTCCTTCTAAACGAAGAGTTGCTCCGATACCTTCAAAGCTTTGGGACATGTCCTTGTTAAATTCTGATGCCGTTTTGGGAATCATGTAAGAAGTATGTGGATCAATGCTTTCTGTGTAGGCATTCATAAAAATCTGAAAGACATCTTCAGATTTTGCACGAGTTAAATATTTTTCCGAACGCTTGAAACGATCTTTTAATTCACGGATAATCGTTGTATCAGCTTTTTTACTGTTAATTTTTTCATCTAAAATTTGACGCTTCAGATCTTTTCTCCAATACTCATTTAAGTTATTTGCATCCGATGCCCATGGCAATTTATCACGATTCGGAGCATATGTTTCATCAATTGTAAAGTCTTGTGGCGTTTCTAAGATTGATTTAACATAACTAAATCGCTCTTTCACTCGCTTTTGATAGGTATTATAAATCACAAAAGCCGAACTTAAATCTCCGCGCGCTAAATCATCATCAATTTTAAATTTGTATTGATCAAAATCTGAAATATCAGATGCTAAAAAATAAGCCTTATTGGGATCCAAGTTTTTAATGTATTCCTCAAGAATTTTTTCGGAAAGCGAATCATTTACCGGAACTTTACGGTAGTGATAATTGCTCAAAATATCGAACACCAAACGCTCTACTTTTTTTTGCAATTGAGTAGGCGCAAGTTCTCCTTCTTGAAAAATAACAGTTGATACGACTTCTTTGCTAGCATCCCTTCCATGTAAAAGAATTACAGCAAAAAAAGTCAGAGGAATCAAATAAGGCAATATTTTTTTCATGGTATTATTTTTCAATTGAAATCAATTCTACTTCAAAAACCAAGGCCGTATAAGGTTTGATTTTTTCGCCTGCACCTCTTTGTCCATAAGCCAAATTTTGAGGTATATACAATTTCCACTTAGAACCAACTGGCATTAATTGCAGCGCTTCAACCCAGCCTGGAATTACTCCTCCAACCGGAAAGGTCACTGGTTCACCTCTACTAACTGAAGAGTCAAACACCGTACCATCGATTAAGGTTCCATGGTAATGCGTTTTTACTTTGTCATTTGCCGTAGGTTTTGGACCATCCCCTGCTTTCACAATTTCATATTGTAAACCTGAAGCAGTAGTAACTACACCAGAACGTTTTTTATTTTCAGCCAAAAACTTTTCTCCTTCTAACTTATTGGGCTCATATTTTTTCGCCTCTTCTGCCATTGCCTTCTCTTGATTTTTCATCATAAAAGAGTTCACAACTGTTTGACAAGTATTGTTGTCTAATAGTTGTGAAGCATTGGACATAACAGCTGCAAAACCTTTTTGAACCTGAGCTGGATCTAATGTAACATTCTGCGACTTAAAGTTTTGTGCCACTAATACGCCAATTGCATAACTCACCGAATCGATGGTTGACTTTAGATTGTTGGATGTTGCCACAGCATGAGGCACTGTTTTGGCAACTACTTTAGATGCTGTTGAAGATTTGGGTTTAGTTTGTCCGTAAGACACAAATGAAGCAAGTGTTAAAAAGAATGCTCCAGCGAATACGATTGATTTTTTCATGCAAAAAATGTAAGTAGTTAAATAAACTTCGAATATACACAAAAATGCATTTGAATTATGATTTTAACGATAATTAACAAGACTTGGTATGTTCGACTTATAACAATCTAAAAAAAGTCTTACAAATTCAGCTATTTTTTGCAAAATCTATGGGAATATTGAAATTTCCTAACTAATTTTGCACCCGAAAAATATTCAAACTTTAATCATATTTTAGTAAATCCATTAATATATGGCATCAGTAAGACCAGATGAAGTTTCAGCAATTTTGAGAGAACAATTATCTCAGGCTAAAACTCAGGCAGAATTAGAAGAAATAGGCACCGTATTACAAGTAGGTGACGGTGTAGCTCGTATTTACGGACTTTCCAATGTGCAGGCGGGTGAGTTGATCGTGTTCGAGAATGGCTTAAAGGCTTTAGCTTTGAACTTAGAGGAAGACAACGTAGGAGCTGTATTATTAGGTGATTCAAATCTTGTAAAAGAGGGTGACACCGTTAAAAGAACTAATTTAATTGCCTCTGTGAAGGTAGGTGACGGAATTTTAGGTCGTGTGGTAAACACCTTAGGTGAACCAATCGATGGAAACGGACCTATTGCTGGTGATTTGTATGAAATGCCTTTAGAGCGTAAAGCTCCAGGAGTAATTTACCGTGAGCCAGTGACTGAACCAATGCAATCAGGTATCAAAGCGATTGACGCAATGATCCCAGTAGGTAGAGGACAACGTGAATTGGTGATTGGTGACCGTCAGACTGGAAAAACTGCAGTTTGTATTGATACTATTATCAACCAAAAAGAATTTTACGACAAAGGAGAGCCAGTTTTCTGTATTTATGTAGCGATTGGTCAAAAAGCTTCAACCATTAAGCAAGTTGAGCAAACTTTACGTAAAGCAGGTGCTATGGAATATACCGTAATCGTTTCTGCTTCTGCGTCTGATCCAGCTCCTATGCAATTCTATGCACCATTCACAGGTGCTGCGATCGGTGAATTCTTCCGTGATACAGGTCGTCCTGCATTAGTCGTATATGATGATTTATCGAAGCAAGCGGTTGCATACCGTGAAGTTTCCCTATTACTTCGTCGTCCACCAGGACGTGAAGCATACCCAGGTGACGTTTTCTATCTTCACTCGCGTTTATTAGAGCGTGCTGCCAAAATCAACAGCTCTGATGAAATTGCAAAGAGTATGAATGACCTCCCTGAATCTATTAAAGGAATTGTGAAAGGTGGTGGTAGTTTAACGGCTCTTCCAATCATTGAGACACAAGCGGGTGACGTTTCTGCCTATATCCCAACTAACGTAATTTCTATTACTGACGGACAGATCTTCTTAGAGACAAACTTATTCAACGCAGGTATTCGTCCTGCCATCAACGTAGGTATTTCGGTATCTCGTGTGGGTGGTAATGCACAAATCAAGTCGATGAAGAAAGTAGCAGGTACCTTAAAGTTAGATCAAGCACAGTTCCGTGAATTAGAAGCATTTGCTAAATTCGGTTCTGATCTAGATGCATCTACTAAATTAACCATTGAGCGTGGTCGTCGTAACTTAGAAATGTTGAAGCAACCTCAATTTGCTCCACAACGCGTTGAAGACCAAGTTGCCATGATTTACTTATCGACACAAGGAGCTTTGGATAAAATTCCTGTCAATAAAGTACGTGAGTTTGAGCAAGATTTCATCAATGTGATGAAAGCAACTGAAGCAGCTACTTTAGCTGATTTAGCCAAAGGTAAGTTTGATGATGCATTAACTGCAACAGTGAAGAAAGTTGGTAAAGAAGTTGCTGCAAAATACGAAGTTTAAAAATTAGAATTTTATGGCTTCCTTAAAAGAAGTAAGAAATAGAATCACCTCAGTAAACTCTACTCAGCAAATCACCAAAGCTATGAAAATGGTTTCGGCGGCGAAGTTGAGAAGAGCTACTGATGCGATTATCCAGATGCGTCCTTACGCAAAAAAATTAACGGAAATGATTTCGACAGTTTCTTCAAAAACAGAAGCTGGACAAGAAAATCCGTTTACTGAGGTTCGTGAAATCAAAAATGTATTAATTGTAGCGATTACTTCCGATCGTGGATTGTGTGGTGCCTTTAATGCAAATATTGGTAAAGCGACGATCGCATTAATTCAAGAAAAATATGTTACACAACAACAAGCTGGTAATGTAACTATTTTGACTTTAGGAAAAAAAGGTGCAGAATATCTTGGAAGAAGAGGGTATAAAACAGATGAATCTCACCTGGAGATTTTTGGAAAATTAAACTTTTCCAATGTTCGCATCATTGGAGATGAAATCCTTGAAGGATTTGCCTCTAAAAAATTTGATGTGGTAGAAGTTGTTTTTAACGAATTCAAAAACGTTGCAACGCAAATTATCCGTGCTGAACAATTATTACCTTTAGCTGAGAAAGAATCAGATGCTTCAACTGCATCAGCAGTTGATTACATTTTTGAGCCAAATGAGGCAGAAATCATTAATGAATTAATTCCAAAATCAGTTAAATTATCCTTGTTTAAATCATTACTTGAATCTAATGCTTCAGAGCATGGTGCACGTATGACGGCAATGGATAAGGCTACTGACAATGCAGGCGAATTAATAAAAGCATTAAAACTAGAATACAACCGTTCTCGTCAGGCAGCCATTACCAAGGAAATCCTTGAAATTGTTGGTGGTGCTGAAGCTTTAAATAATTAATCCAATGAAAAAAGTCGCATTCGTTTTATTTCTTGCATTAATTGGTTTACAAAGTATGGCACAGGGTGTTAAAACCCCTGCTCCTAGTCCAAGTCAAACCATCAAACAAGACTTTGGATTAGCCTCTGTGGAGGTAAATTACTCTCGACCAGCTACCAAAGGAAGAAAGATTTTTGGCGATATCGTTCCATTTGGAAAATTATGGAGAACAGGGGCAAATGCTGCAACGAAAATTACTTTCGGAGAAGATGTAAAAATTGCAGGTAAAGAATTAAAAGCTGGTTCTTATCAAGTCATGACGATTCCTTCTCAAAATTCTTGGGAGATTCTTTTTAACAAAGGAAAAGATGGTGTTTTCAATTACCATCCTGAAGAAGATGTATTAAAAGTTTCTGTGCCTGCTCAAGCTAACGCAGCGTCTGTAGAAAGTTTTACGATTCAATTTGCCAATATTTCAGCCAATAAAATGGATATTCAATTGGCATGGGAAAAAACAATGGTAAACATTCCGGTGGAAGTTGATATCGACAGCAAAATCATGTCATCGATCGACAAAGCGATGAACATTGATAGCAGACCTTATTTTGAAGCAGCAAGTTACTACTTTGAAACGGGTCGCGATTTAAATAAAGCATTGGAATGGGTAAATAAAGCAACCGCTTCCAATCCAACTGCTTATTGGCAGTTTCATTTGAAAGCCAAAATTCAAGCTAAATTAGGTGATAAAGCTGGTGCAAAAGCCACTGCCTTGAAATCGATTGAATTAGCAAAAGCAGGAAAAAATGACGATTATGTAGCTTTAAATGAAAAGCTAATCAATAGTATATAAAAGTATTTAAACAAATGATTAAAGCCTTTCTAAACAGAAAGGCTTTTTTGTCTTATAGAACGTGCACAGTACAGATAAAGAACAAGAAACCGCCGTACTCGTTGCGGTAAGTACACAAAAACAAGGGGTAGATAAAACCAAAGAATATTTGGATGAATTGGCATTTTTGGCCAGTACATCGGGTGTCTTGACCTTAATGACCTTTACCCAAAACCTGACACGACCAGATAATAAAACCTATGTTGGCAAAGGTAAACTAGAGGAAATCATCTCATATGTGATCATGAAAGATGTAGATATGATCATTTTTGACGACGATTTAAGCCCATCACAAGTCCGAAACATCGAGTTTGCTATACAATCCTTAAACAAAGAAATTAAGGTCTTAGATCGAAGTTTATTGATTTTAAACATCTTTGCCCAAAGGGCACAAACGGTTCAAGCTAAAACACAGGTAGAGCTTGCGCAGTATCAATATATGTTGCCACGTTTGACTCGCATGTGGTCGCACCTTTCCAAGCAGCGTGGAGGAGTGGGTATGCGTGGACCTGGTGAGAAAGAATTAGAAACTGACCGTCGTATTGCAAATGACCGAATTGCTTTTTTAAAAGATAAATTAGCCGCTATAGATCGTCAATCGTTTACGCAACGAAAAAATAGAGACCGCTTGGTGAGGGTTTCCTTGGTGGGATATACCAACGTTGGGAAATCGACACTGATGAAAAAATTATCCAAAACGGATGTTTTTGCAGAGAATAAATTATTTGCAACTGTCGATTCCACCGTTCGAAAAATTTCCTGGGAAGGTATCCCCTTTTTATTAACGGATACAGTTGGATTTATCCGCAAGTTACCAACACTTTTGATTGAGTCGTTTAAATCAACTTTGGATGAAGTTCGTGAGGCAGATATTTTATTACATGTGGTAGATATTTCCCATCCCAATTTTGAGGAGCAAATAGAAGTTGTACAAGGAATTTTAAATGAAATGGGAATTGGCGATAAGCCTACTATTTTAGTCTTCAATAAAATAGATTTGTACCGTGTGGAAGATATATTCTTTGAAGGAAGCACCATTGACGAACAAGGAGAAATACAAAAAAGTAAAATTGAGCGGGTTACGGATTTCCTAAAAAGAACACATTGGCAGACTAACCAGCCACAAACTGTATTCATTTCAGCAGAACAGAAATCGAATTTGGATGAATTGAGAGGTATTTTACTGGAATTAATCAAAGAAAAACATTTTACCATTTTCCCCAATTGGCGAGATGGGAATCACTTGATGAATTATAGTGATGGTTTTATTGAATAAAAAAAGAAACCCAGCGAATGCTGGGTTTTTTGTTGTTATATAAATAGAAAGCTCAAAAGGAAGCCAAGTACTAAGAGGATAAGTCCCCATAATCGCCTTTTCTTTAAATACAATAAAAGAATTAATCCCGTAAGTGAAATGAAAATAAGGAAAATGGCAGAGATATCAATTAATAATTTCCATGAATTGGAAGTGTCACGACCTTTGTGTAAGTCATTCACAACAGCCACAAACCCCATTTCATTCGTGCTTAATTCAAAATTCCCTGTTTGACGATTGATGTAGACATCAGCCGTATAACCAGGACCTTGAAAGGAGATGGAAATTTCAGATTCATCCATCCGAAAATCATTGACAAGTCCTTTCACCTGTTGATTAGACCGAAGTGATTCGACAATTTCAAGCTTTTGTACTTTCGAAGTGTCAGGGTTATTCACCCAACTTACAGGTAATTTACCTTTAAGTTCAGTGACAATATTTTTTTCAGGAAACCAATCCAAATGGTTTAACGTAAGTCCGGTTACTGAAAAGAAAAGGACAATCACAAAACTTACCATGGAAACATAAATATGTAACCAGCGAGACCAGGAAGCTATTTTAGTTTTTAATTTCATGAATTATTTCAACTTGTAGACCAAAGATGCAGATGAAATTTCTTCATTCCCCGGAAGTCCGACATTTTTGGTTTTATCATCACACTTCACAGCTTGCTTAATTAATTGATAGGTTCCGTGCTCACGAGCTGCTTCGATGAAAACGGTATAATTACCCTGAGCGACGTATTCACCAGCGTCGTTTTTCCCATCCCAGACAAGACTGTAATTTCCTGCAGAGCGAGTAGCGGAGGCTATTGAATTTTCATCCATATTTACTTCGCGTAAAGAAGCGGTAAATTCTCTTAAATCTGGTAGCCAACGAGGTTTACGGTACCACACAGCAATTCGACGAACGGGTTTATGGTTTTCATCTTCTACCCAAACGGCTACATATGGTCGACGAGCATAGCCTCCTAAATCGGCGATTTCTAAGTTAATTTGAAGGACTAAACTTGGATTCCAAACCTTTTCTTTTAGGTTAACAAAGGAAATCGTGCTGGCTTCTGATTCAGGTTTAACTGACCAATTTTCACTTGTTGAAAAATTATTCTGTTGATCAATTAATAGATAGGCGGATTGATCGAATCGGTCAGCCAGATCACGAGATTCCTCTTTGGTTAAAATATTCATGGCTGTGGCTAGCGCACCAGCGGTCACGGCATTTTCATGTATAACGGAAGAATGCACTATTTCTTGTACAGGGTACCCCGTTTTTGGATCAAAAATATGAGAATAGTTAACTCCATTGATTTGAAAGCCTTGTTTATAGTTTCCACTACTTGCAATGGCTTGATTTTTTAAGGTCACAACACCCAACGATTGGGCATTTTCTTCAGAAGAATTTGGATTAGTGATGTGAACTTGTTCTGTAATATTTCCTTTTGCAATAATATCTCCACCCATGTTGAGCACCACGCCTGTGACACCTTCTTGATTCATGGCATATTCTGCTGTTTTTTCAAGCACATACCCCTTAGCAAGGCTATGTAGTTTAATGGAATGATCAGCTAATTTATTAACTTCTTTTCCTGAAATTTCAAAGGCATTGGCATTCACTAAATCAACAGCATGAGCAACATCCGTTTCAGTTGGCAAATGTTGATTTCGTTCAGCGTTTTCCCACAATTCTGTCAAGATATTTGTATTAGGATTAATGGCATTATTGGTATTTAACTTCCAAGATTCAAATAATTGCATTACTTCTTTCAATTCAACAGGAACCTCAATGGATTGAATCGGCGATTGGTTATATTCATACAAACCTTGACCAGGTTTTGTAGCGCCTAAGATATTTTCAAGTGATTGAATATAAGCTATGATAGACGATTCGGCCATTTCAGCAGCTTCACGAGAAGATGATTTAATTTTCATTTCTAGTGAAGTACCTAATACCTGTTCAAAATTTGAAATAAGGGTACCTGCATTTGGATTCAACAGATTAGCTAATCCGGCAGTTAAAAGAGATAGGTTATTCATTCGATAAGGTTTATGAACAAATATAAGCAAGAAGGAAGAAGGGAGCAGAAATAAATAGACGAAAAGGTGAAATTATGAGAAGAACACCACAAAAAAAGCCAACCCTTTTGGGATTGGCTTGAATAATAACTTGGAGCTTACTTACTTTCCCGGGTTTGATCCCAGTATCATCAGCGGTGCGGGGCTTAACTTCTCTGTTCGAGATGG
>JBEGQV010000205.1:0-9798 GCA_041180785.1 Bacteroidota bacterium
CAATTTGTGAAAAGATGTTTAATGTTTGGCTAAAATCCCAAAGTGTTAAAAGTGCACCTGCTACTGCTAAAGGAACGGTGAAGAGAATGATGAACGGATCTACAAAACTTTCGAATTGAGCGGAAAGAATTAAGTAAATTAATAAAATGGCCAAGCCGAAGGCGAATAATAAGGAAGAACTAGATTCTTTAAATTCTTTACTTTGTCCATCGTATGCGAAAGAGAAAGTTACATCAAAAGTTTCTTTGGCTAACTTATCCATTTCATTTAATCCCTCACCAAGTGTTACGCCTTTGGCAAGCTGCGCTGAAACGGTTGCTGCCACATAGCGATTATATCTAAAAAGCTGAGGAGGCGTACTTTGCTCCGTAATTTTCACCAGGTTGTCCAGCTGAATTAAATCCCCACGATTATTTTTTACATACAAAGATTTTAAGTCGGTTACATCATTTCTTTTTGGACGGTCGATTTGACCAATGATTTGGTATTGTTTGCCATCCATTACAAAGTAACCAAAACGTCGACCTGACAAACCGAGTTGTAGCGTTTGAGCAATGTCTTGAATTGAAATTCCTAGGTTTTGCGCTTTGGCACGATCAATTTCTAAGCGAAGTTCAGGCTTGGTGAATTTCAGGTTCACATCTGCCATATCAAATTTAGAGGATTCTCTAATTTTGGCCATAAATGCTGGCATCATCTTTCGTAATGCTGGGAAATTTGGTGCTTGTACCACAAATGCAACAGGTAAGCCACCACCACCTCTTTGACCTGTGGAAAGCGTTGGTTCTTGAATTAAGACAGATCGCGCACCGGTAAATTTCTTTAATTTTCCTTGCAGCGTTTCGACAATTTCTTGTTGTGATCTACGTTTCGTTTTATCTTCTTCAAAAATTACACGCATGCTACCCGTATTGGAGCCACCACTTCCAAAAGGGGGAGAGGTAATCGAATACACGGCTGTTCTTTCCTTGGCTGGAATTTCATCCATTAGAAATTGTGAAATAGCGTCGGTGTAATTGAGCATGTATTCAAACGTTACCCCTTCTGGTGCCGTACTATTGATACGGATTTGACCTCGGTCTTCCAAGGGGGCTAATTCAGAAGGGATGGCCTCAAATTTAAATAAGGCATAAATGATTCCAATTAAAGAAAACATAACAACCCAAGCAAACCAACGAATTCGTAAAAAACCTTCTAATGAGTTTTGGTAGGCATCCGTCAACCAGGTAAAGAAAGGTTCTGTTACACGATAAAACCAAGGTTTATGGTGGGTGTTTTTCAATAATTTAGAACTTAACATAGGAGTTAAGGTCAACGAAACAAAAGCAGAAATAATAACGGAACCAGCCACCACGATACCAAATTCTCTGAACAAACGTCCGGTGATTCCTTGTAAGAAAATTACGGGCAAGAATACGGCTGCTAAGGTAACGGTAGTAGAAATAACGGCAAAATAGATTTCTTTGGAACCTTCAATAGCTGCTTTCCATGGTGTTAATCCTTCTTCAATTTTAGAATAGATGTTTTCCAATACCACAATGGCATCGTCCACCACAAGTCCAATGGAAAGAACCACCCCAAGAAGGGTTAACACATTGATCGAAAAGCCTACGATGTACATCATGAAGAAAACCCCAATCAAGCTGACCGGAATGGCTGTTAAAGGAATGATGGTGGAGCGCCAATCGCGAAGGAATAGGAAAATTACGATAGTCACCAAGAAAATTGCAATCATGATGGTTTCCTCAACCTCTTCGATGGAATTTCTAACAAAACGAGTATTATCAAAACCTTCCTTCATGATAACGTCATTCGGTAAGGTGGCCTGAATTTGGGCAGATTTCTTACGAATGGCATCAACAATTTGTATTTGATTTGATCCAGGCTGAGGAATCACAGAAACGGAAATCATTGGAGAGAGGTCTCTCTTGAAAAATGTTTTTTCATTTTCAGGGGAAAGTTCAGCATAGCCAACATCTGAGAATTTTACCACACGATCTCCCTCTTCCTTTAAAATCATGTTGTTGAAATCCTCAACAGTATTTAATCGACCTTGGGTTCTTACCGTTAATTCTGTATTGGCCCCTTCAATACTTCCAGAAGGAAGTTCAATATTTTGTCGAGTTAGAGCATTCGCAATATCTGGAGCGGTAAGATGAAAAGAAGCTAATTTTTCCGGATCAATGCGCAGGCGCATGGCATATTTTTTTTCTCCCCATAATTGTACTGAACTTACTCCAGGAATGGTTTGAAACTTCTCTTTAATATTTCGAGTTGCGATTTCGTTAATTTCTAATAAATTTCTTGTTTTTGAATAGACATTGACGTTGTAAATCGGCATGGCATCTGCGTCTGCTTTTGAAACAACAGGAGGATCCACGTCTTTCGGCAATAAGGCCATGGCACGCGAAACGCGGTCACGCACGTCATTTGCGGCATCTTCAATATTTACTGCCAGATCAAATTCAACAGAGATATTCGAACGGCCATCTCGAGAAGAGCTTGAGAGGGTTCGCACACCGGCAATACCATTGATGGATTCTTCCAATGGCTCCGTAATTTGCGATTCGATGATATCCGCATTCGCACCCGTATAGGAAGTTTGAACGGTTACCACCGGTGGATCCACAGAGGGATATTCACGGATACCCAAAAAAGTGTATCCAATGATTCCAAAAACGATGATTGTGATTGACATGACAATCGACAATACCGGTCTTTTAATACTTATTTCTGATAAAGAGGCCATAGTTTTATGATTTTACCAACTCAGCTGGTTGTTTTAAATAGGTTTTTTCAATCGCATCCCAAATCTCTTTTACAGAATGGTCGGCGGCTGTTTGTAATTTATTAAAATAGATATGAGCAATTTTTCCATTTTTGTAAGCACCAGAAAAAGGCATGTATCGGTCAAAATTTTCATACCTTCCTAAAATCAACAATGCTGGAATTTGTAAAGCATTTGCAATATGGGATGGTCCGGAATCAATACCAATAAAAAATTGTGCCCTTTTCATTACATGGATACTTTCCAATAAGGATAATTTACCAACAAATGAATGAAATTTAGGATGTTGATTTGGAATGCCATGATTCGTGCCAACTTCGATGATGTGTATCGGTAAATGATCTAGGATTACATCAATAAGTTGATTCCATTTCTCGTCTTTCCACTCGCGACTAGTTTGGTTTGATTTGGTATGAATCACCCAATATTCTCCAGTAAAAGGTAAGGAAACAGGTGCATCCTTTACATATAAGTGTGGTTGATCTTGTTTAATGACTACTTCTGCATATTTTGCAAAAATTTCCAACAAGTTGTTTTTTGAATAATAATTTTCAACGGTTAGCTGTAATTCCTTTGATTTTGGATTAAAAAATATGGGTTCGTAATAAGGTTGATTACGAGTTCCGTTGATATGTAAATTATAAAAAAAGGAGAAGGGATTTTGTTTACCAAGTAAAGTGCTTGTGTAAATGTTTTTCTCCTCAATGACCATGTGAATGCCTGGATGGTTTTCTAAAAGCACGTGGAAATGCTTTTTGGCGATCCAACAAATGAAGGCACCAGGATGTTTTTGTTGCAGGGCTCCTACAATTGGTTCAGCGGCAACGATATCTCCCAAGTGTTCAGCCAACAGAATCCCAATAATTGGCCGGTTGGGATGTGTGATTTTTAACCATACTACCTGACGATAAATTCCAACATAGCTCCAAAACGCTTTTAGCGTAAAGGCTAATTTTTGAAATTTATACTTCCAAATTTGATATTTGAACAGGTATAAAGGCATGTTATTCTACTACTTCTTTGATTTCGATTTCACCATCAGGTTTTACTTGGATGATACCATTTGTAATAAGGGTGTCACCCTTAGATAAACCTTTTAATATTTCAACTGTTTTTTCAGCTCTAGTACCTAAAACTACAGATCGGGAAACTGATTTGCCATTGACAACAACAAATACTTTACTACCTTTCGCTTCAGGAATTACTGCCTCAGTAGGAATCATGATGGCGGATCCTTTTGTTTTAGTAATCAAATCTACTTTAGCAAAGGCACCTGGTACCAACACATTACCCGGATTTGGGGAAAGCGCTCTGATTTGTAAGGTACGTGTTTGAGGATCAATTTTTGGATCAACGGCGTATACTTTACCAACAAATGTTCTTTCATCATTTTCAGAAGTAAATTCAATGGAATTGCCTTTGTGAATAGCGCTTGCATATTTTGCAGGAATTGAAAATTCAATTTTAACTGGGTTTGAACTTGTCAGCGTAGCAATTCTACTTGATGGGGAGATATAACTTCCTAAACTTACGTATCTAAAACCAATTGTTCCAGCAAATGGAGCTTTTACGGTACATTTTGAAATTTGTACTTTCAGGTCTTCAATATCTGCATCAATGGTGTTAACCGTATTTACGGCAATATCGTATTCTCGTTGAGAAATGGCTTCTTTTTGTAATAAGACTTTCTGGCGAGCTTCGTTGTCTTCGGCCAATTTTTTGTTGAAGCTTAATTTTTTCAAACGAGCCTGTAAATCATCATCATTGATTTTGAATAAAACAGTTCCTTTTTGAACTAAATCGCCCTCTTTTATGTTTAATAAGATAATTCTACCGGCGATTTCTGAGTGGATTTCCACTTCTTCATTTGGTAAAATGGTACCCGTCGAACTGATCATGTCATCAAGTCGGGTTTCTTTCACAACAGTTACTACTACGGCCGTTTTTCCTCCTTTTCCGCCTGGACCTCCTTTTCCTCCTTTTTCTTTACCTGCTTCTTTTTTATCAGGTTCAGCAGTTAATTTTTTAATTTTTGGGTAGAACGCCAATCCAAGTATCAAAAGGATGACAAAAATGGTGATTAAATTTTTGGTAGGTTTATTCATTTTAAATGAGTTAAACAGGTTTAAATTTCAAGTTACTTAATAATTTGTTTACTATTGACCTCTTTTGTAGGTTAATTAATTTTTCAACCAAGGAGAAAAATCTTGGTTACCAATTTCATTCATCACAAAATGGCTTTGTGCATTTCCAATATTTTTTATGCTGGCTAATTTGTGCAAAATAAAATCGCGATAATCATCCATATCTGATACAACAATTTTTAGTAAAAAATCACTGTTACCCGAAACGCAGTAGCATTCTTGGACTTCTTTTAGCGACATCGCATCATCTTCAAATTGTTTCAAGTAATCAGCCGCATGCTCTTTTAAGGTTATTTCACAAAAGACAGTAAGGGCTTTGCCAAGCTTGTGAGGATCAATGATCGCTTTGTAACCTTTTATGATTCCTTCTTTTTCTAACTTTTTGATTCGTTCGTGAATCGGAGTGGGGCTCATGCCTAAGCGCTGGGCCATTTCCTTATTAGAAATATAGGCATCTTCATTCAAGAAGCTTAAAATTTGCTTATCAATGTCATCAATTTTTGCCATTTATTGCATGTGGTTTTAGCGCAAAGCCTACCGATACAATTCCTTGCAGGGTATCTCTACGCATGTATTGACGAAGCTCGATATTGATTTTTTCACCTTTCTTTACAGTAAGGTTTTCAAAAATTTTATATTGGTGACTAAAAATATCTCCCAGGCCTTCTCCTCGTGGCTTTCCCGATTGAGGATCATAAAAAATAGCTTCTGCTAATCCTTTTTTCAAGACTAATCCTTTTTCATTTTTTATTTCTGCAATGAAATAGCAGTTGTAAAAAGGGTAATTGTTGTCATGTCTTAAAAAAATCTCTAAATCGAAATTTCCGGTTGCTTCAATAGGTGGCGTTTTGTATTGAATTACTTGTTTTTCCGGCCAACCTATTTCACCAAAAGAAGTAGTTTCCTCATAACCTGGTTCGATGCTGCAGGCAAGTAAAAACACACTGGCTAAAAACACCAATATTCCGTGAAATAATCTATTCAGCTTTTGGGGTGCTGTTGCTATTCCCTCCATTAGTTGGTTTTGGTCTGAATTTCTTCTTAAACTTCTTCTTAGGTCTCGGAGCCTCATTTCCCACATTTGGTACTTGTTCACTCTTATTCTCGTTTCTCGTCTCTGGTCTCTGGTCTCTATTCTCGTTTCTTGTCTCTCGTCTCTCGTTTCTATTACCAAATTTCTTTTTCCCTTGAGGCTGATTTCTGTTTTTGGTATATTTTTTATCCATGCGCTCTAGGTCAGAATTCAACTCAGAAATGCTTGGTTTTTCAATTTCTGGAGCATCTGGACTCAGATTTTCAAAGGATTCAGGAATAATACCTTTTTTGTTAAGGTCAATTATTTCTGCAACACGATCACAAGAAACAGGGATCCAGTTACTTTCTTCCCCCTCAATGCCAAACCACATCATTCGTTTAAAAATGTCGGTTTTTTGAAGACTGGCATTGCCTTTTCTGATTTTTAATTTACCCTCAACGGTAGGAATGCTTTTCAAGGCATCCATGTAGGTTTCTAGTTCATAATTTAGGCAGCATTTCAATCGACCACATTGTCCGCTTAATTTCACAGGATTCAACGATAAATTTTGATATCTTGCTGCAGAAGTGGTGACATTTTTAAAATCTGTTAACCAAGTAGAACAACAAAGTTCTCTTCCACATATGCCTACACCCCCAATTCGACCTGCCTCTTGTCGTAAAGAAATTTGCTTCATTTCAATACGAACTTTAAATTCTGTGGCTAATAATTTTATTAATTCTCTAAAATCAACACGATCGTCGGAAGAATAATAAAAGGTAGCTTTTCCACCATCTGATTGGTATTCAACATCAGATACTTTCATGGAAAGTTTTAAGTCGCGAACGATTTCTCTTGTGCGGTACATCGTTGGTAAATCACGAGCAATGGATTGTTCATGTTTTTCCAAATCTTTTTCATTCGCGATGCGAATGATTTTTTTGATGGAATCGTCGTCTTTAATTCCTTTTTTTAACAGTTGTAATCGGACTAATTCACCTTGAAGGGAAACCACACCGATGTGAGCACCTGAACCCGAATCGATTACAATTGCATCTCCGGTATGCAATTGTAATTTGTCTGCATTACGGAAATATTCTTTGCGTCCACCTTTGAATTTAACTTCAACAATATCATATCGTTGAAAAGTTGGGACGTCCAGGTCCGACAACCAGTCAAAAACATTCATTTTATTACATGCTCCTGTTCCACAAGCGCCATTACTTTGGCAACCTGCTACGTTTTCGCCAGCAACTGCTGACCCACATGCACCTGATGTACAAGACTTACAAGCCATTTATTTTTTGTTTAAGGTTTGTTGTATCGTAATACATCTAAACCTATGTCTTTTCGATAATGTTTGCCTTCATATTGAATGGCATTTGCCGCTTTTTGCGACTTTTGGATGGCATTTTCCAGGGTATTTGCCATGCCAGTTAAGGCCATTACTCGTCCACCTGAAGTAACAATTTGTCCATCCACACTTTTGGTGCCTGCATGAAAAATCAAGGCATCTTTGACGTTTTCAAAGCCTGTCATGACATCTCCTTTTCGGTAATCTTCTGGATAACCTCCCGCAACCACCATGGTTGTAACGGCAAATTGATCCGATAATACAATTTTTTGACTATTTAATTTGCCTTTTGAAGATGCAAACAACAAAGATAGGAAATCTGATTCGATTCTTGGCAACACCACCTCTGTTTCCGGATCTCCCATCCGCGCATTGTATTCAATCACGTATGGCTCACCGTCGTGATTCATTAAACCAATGAAGATAAATCCTTGGTAGGGAATGCCCTCTTCTTTTAATCCGTTGATGGTTGGTTCAACAACTTTTTGTTTTACGCGCTCCATGAATGTTGCATTGGCAAAAGGAACGGGAGAAACCGCGCCCATGCCACCGGTATTTAATCCTTCGTCGTTGTCACGTATACGTTTGTAATCTTTTGCCTCCGGCAAAATCACATAATGTTCCCCATCGCTCAAGACAAAAACCGAAAGTTCAATGCCTTGTAAAAAGTCTTCAATCACTACTTTGGCACTTGCATCACCAAATTTGGCATCTAACAACATTTCCTTCAAGGTGTCTTGAGCCTCTTTAAGTGTTTGTGCGATGATGACACCCTTGCCTGCGGCAAGTCCATCTGCTTTTAAGACGATTGGGAAGCTTTGATTTGCCAAATAGGTCAAGCCTTCTTCAATGGTATCTTTGATAAACGTTTTTGATTTAGCAGTAGGAATATGGTATTTGTGCATGAAGTTTTTAGAGAAGTCTTTACTTCCCTCCAACTGCGCACCCAATTTTCCTGGGCCTACAATACCTATGTGTTGTAAACTTTCATCTGCTTCTAAAAAATCGCGAATACCTTTTACTAAAGGCTCTTCTGGACCAACGATGACCAATTCAATATGGTGGTCTTTGATGGCTTGCTTGATGCTTTCAAAATCAGTAACTTGTATTGAAAGGTTGGTGCCGATTTCGGCAGTTCCTGGGTTTCCAGGGGCTATAAATAAAGAACTTAGGAGCGGACTTTGGGATATTTTCCACGCAAATGCATGTTCTCTACCTCCTGATCCCAATAGTAATACATTCATAAATTTAATTGGCTAACTCACTTAAAAATTTAATTCTCATTAAACGTAGTTCCTCTTCAATCACGTCATCAATATTGCAATCTTCTAGTGCTTGCGCAATGTTGTCCGTATCAGCAGACATGAAATAATCATATATTTCATCTTGTTTATCCGGATCTATGACCTGATTGATGTAATAATCTAAGTTTAATTTTGTACCAGAATAACAAATCGCTTCAATTTCATTGATTAACTCTTCCATTGAAAGCTCTTTTTGTTCAGCAATAATATCCAAATCAATTTTACGATCAACCTGCTGGATGATGTAAATTTTAATCATAGATTTATTGACGGTAGACTTCACAACAACTTCCTTCGCAGTTTCAATTTCATTCTCCTCCACGTACCGGTTGATGACGTCTAAAAACGGTTTCCCAAATTTAAGCACTTTTCCCATACCAACCCCATTTATTTGTGCCATTTCTTCTTGGCTGCTCGGGTAGGTGGTTGCCATTTCCTCCAAAGATGGATCTTGGAAAATAACATATGGGGGTAAATTCTTTTCCTTGGCTATTTTTTTGCGAAGGGTTTTTAAAATCTCAAACAACTCGGTGTCGTAAGCCTTTGCATTGATACCCGATTCTTCTTCCTCTATGGCTTCTTGAACTTCCTTTTCATAATCATGGTCTTTATAAAAAGTGAGAGGATACGAATCCTGCATAAATGCCTGACCTTTCGCAGTAATTTTTAAACAACCAATGTTTTCAATGTCTTTTTCTAATAATCCAAAAATGGACATCTGTTTGATGAAAGACAACCAAGGGGAAACAGTTAGTGTTTCAGGGTTATTTTTTTTCTTGGGGGATTTTTTTGCTTTTGGTTGCTCATTTTCTACTTCATCTTCTTCATCGTCGTCCTCTTCATCTTCTTCGGATTCAGTCACTAACCAGAATGGATTTTTGCCTTTTCCGAAGTGGGACAATTGATCATGCCCATAACTTTCAACATATTGTGTAGTATTCCCTTCTAAAATGTCTGCAATATGTTCTATTTCAAATTTTTCTTCCGTTTGTTGGATGGTTTCTAATACCCAAACGACTTCATCTTCTGCTTTGAAAGAAGGCTTAGGGTGAAGACAATTGTCGCAAAAGCCACAATTATCAGCTAGGTGTTCTCCGAAATAGTGTAAAAGTTGCTTTCTTCTACATACACCAATATTTGCATAATCTTCCATTTCGGCCAATAGAATTTTTGCATTTTCTTTTTCTGAAATA
>JBEGQV010000206.1:0-4747 GCA_041180785.1 Bacteroidota bacterium
CAAAATCGCTAACAGCAAACTTATAATTCTTAATTATTACCTAACCCATCAAGCAACAGAAGACTTTGGAAAACTATACAAATATGGTAAGCCCCCTTTCATTCTATTTCCAAAACGATGGTATTATTCCCAACAACTCTTTACCAGTTTTGATTTATAAAAACGTCCTACAAGATTTTGAGGACACCTTTAAAAAAAACGGGTGGACAAACAATTGGATGGACATCATTTTACCTTACGACCATTTTCATAGCAATACCCATGAGGTTTTGGGATTAGCTCAAGGAGCTGCCAAATTAAAAATTGGTGGAGAGAATGGTATTGAGTTACAAGTAGAAACGGGAGATGTCATCATCATGCCTGCAGGGGTGGGGCATTATTCACTTGACAATTCAATGAAATACCAATTTATTGGCGGTTATCCCAATGGTGCAGATTGGAATCTGAAAACGAATTTAGAAGAAGAACAAACCATATTAGCAGAAATCGCAAATATCCCAATACCAAACACT
Source organism: Bacteroidota bacterium (assembly GCA_041180785.1). GTDB lineage: Bacteria > Bacteroidota > Bacteroidia > Cytophagales > Spirosomataceae > Sandaracinomonas. The sequence goes on from JBEGQV010000206.1 coordinate 513, forward strand.
GACCCATTATTCGGTATCAATGGGCCATTGTTTGATTATTGGAAATAGCGATTTAGCCTATTATTTTTTATACAAAAACCCCATACATTTTGTCAACATGGCTGGAATGACTGAAACGTGGGTTTCGTCAGCAAATTCAACAAATTTAGTCTGTATATTTTTGTAATGACTTGTTAATTGGCCATCAAAATAGCGCAAATCTTCAATCGCATCCTTCGGTTCTAAGCCCCCAAAAGATAAAAATACTTTTGCATTATACTCCTTATGAGTAGCGGCATAATTTTTTTCGATAGTACGAATCTCATTATTGAGGGCTAAACGTTGAGAAGAACTATTAATTCCATATCGATTAAATAATTCAGGTGTTTTAAACATTAAGTTAGCAACCATTTGTCCACCCAAGGAATGCCCAGAAATACCTCTACTACCATTAAAACTATATTTCGTTTCAATCAATGGAAAGATTTGTTTTGTTAAAGTCTGTAAAAATTGGTCACCTTTCCCAGAAATGGTACTTCCAGCCGGCAAACCCATTGCTTTTGCGTAACCTACATCATTTAAGGTATCTTTGGAAAATGTATAATCTGGCCACCTGTTTTTCAACCATTCACTTGAAGTAGTTTCTGGACCAGAAATGGTCACCACCATAATTTCCTCAATTGAATTTTCCAACTGGAGGGCTCTATGAACCCCATGAGCTATGGATGCTGCGTAATACCCATCTAAAATATAATACACAGGATATTTTTTGCTGGCATCATACCTTACCGGCAAAGAAACCTCGAGGGTATATTTTGTCTGATTGTAGTTGGAGGTCAATTCATACTTTGCCGTTAAGTCTTTCGACAAGGGGAATTGAGCAATAAGAGATTGGGAAAGAACTAGGAACCCAAGGAATAAAAGTTTCTTCATTTCAATTGAATTTATAATAGCACCTCGCTAATTTGAACTATTGGTATACTATTTGTATAGTTCGGTACGTCTGCATTCAATTTTGCAGATACTTCTGCATTCATAGCCTTTTGGAATGAGTCTAAAGAATCAAAATATAAGTAGCCAATAGCTACATAAGGTAAAGGTGTATTGGGTACGCCGCTGGCCAAACCCTTATCAATTTCAACTGCTTTTAGACTATTACCTAATAAAGATTTTGCCAAAGACATGTGATTGTTTACATAATAATCCATATTAAATGTCTTGCCTTCACCTTTGGGATAATAAATACCAACTTTAATCATTCCTTTGGTAATTTTTGGCGTTGCAGAAGCATTTTGTGCGAATGACACCTGAACCATCATGACGAATACTACTGTTAGGATTCCGATTAATTTTGTTTTCATAGAGTTTCTATTTATTTAACAATTGGCATATCAGAGCTAAACATATCTCTATGTATTTTCCATTTGCCATCTTCTTTTTTCCACATCACAAGATATTTCCCTTTTTCCACAACGGTACCGTCTTTAATGTTTAGTTCAAAGGCCCCTTCTTCAGTAATCGTATTCCCATCGCCCCAAATTTCTTTGGATGTCAACTTAATACCTGTTATACCTGATTTAAAAATTCCTGAGACAGCAGAGGTAACTGCGGCTCTACCTTCTGCACTTGGGGCATTGGGATTCATAAATTTGGCATCAATGGTATAAACATTTGTGGCCAGTCCCACTGAATCGCCCTTGCTAACATAGTTTTCGAAGGATTTATTTGCTTCGTTAATTTCATTTTGAGCATTCGCCAAATCGAAAGCTGGTTTTGTTTCTGATTGACATGATAACAAACTTGCTGCAACTAGTGCTGAGAATAATAATTTTTTCATAGTAATAGAATTTTAATTAAAAGGTACAATTATTTCTTTTCTGCGGCTTTTTTGGCCTCTAACTCATCCATGACAAATTTGGTATCATAGAAATTAACTTCTTGAACTTCTTTATCATTTTCCCATTTAATGGCTTGGTGTACATTTACTGTAAATTCCTTGCCCGAAAAATGCCCTTTCGCGTGCCATGTTCCCCATAAGTTTGACCATGTTTCACCATTATTCATTTTCATAGTCACAACACGTAAAAAAGTAAAGTGTGGGTTTTCCCAAAAAGAGACATTAGCAAGAAAATCTGCTTTATATGCTTTTTTGCCAACCATATCGGGGATTGTATCACTCGGATAAAAAACTTTAATGTTCTCGTCTAATTCATCCCAAGCATAAGAGGTGTCGCTTGAAGTAACCGCCTTAATTTGGTTGTGTATAATTTGTGATTTTTCATCATTAGAAGAAAAGGTTCCACCCAAAGAGTCTGCTGTATCTACTACTGAAACAATCGAAGATTCTTGCTTCTGTCCGCAAGAAAATAAGGCTGTGGCTACAGCCATGATCAAAAAGATTTTTTTCATTTTTTTCGTTTATGTTTTATCAAACATAAAACAAAAGGCAATTTCGAGATGAAATTCTGATTTAGAAAATGTTCCAAAAACCGAAAACGGAACAAATCATTTACTCTTCTGATAGCTCTTTAAACGATTTCTTTTGCAATTTTTTGATAGCCGTTTCAATGCTTTTTTCCGGTTCAATGATATTATAAGCTCCCCAAAAATCCGGGTCAGCTAAATTTCCAACTTTATCCGACATAATTACATTGGAGTTCAATTTTTGCGCATTTAGTTTTTCTTTGTTTTCCTGATTTTCCCAATCGGTGATAGCCAATTCTACCGTAGTACTATAAATAGTGTTAAAAATCCGTTTGTCCCAATTTAATTTAAAGGTCAGATCCCCGCGAGAATAAGCAAAATTCCATTTACCATTTTGTTGTCGATAATTTACCTGATAACGTACCTCTGTGGGGTATAAGGTAAGTCCAGCCGGCTTTTTGCGTACAAATAAAGCACCCGACTTCACTTTATCCTCTACATTTAATTGAAAGCTAGCGCTGACCATCGCAAGACTTTTTGCATCAACAAATAATTGACCATAATACAAGGGACTTTCAATACTTGGTTTTTGTTTAAATCCTAAAACCAAGACTTGGTTGTCATTGATATAGGTTACCTCATCCAAACTAAAATCATAAAGTTCAAATGCATTTTCTGAAAAGATAAAATCTGGATTCTTGATGATATCAACAAATAAGGCCGAATAAGGACCGCCTTGTAATTTAAAGTTTACTGTATCTAATTTATTGTAATCGGTGCTTTTTCTACCCTTAAACAATTTAACTTGGTCCTGCGAGGCACCTGAAAAAGGTTGCTTGTCGATATTCACAATAGATTCTGAAAGAGAAACATAGGTGCGTCGTTTTCGGATCGTTTCTCTGTAAAACCCAAGCATTTGAAGTGGATTTTCTCCATAGTTTTGAGATCGATTTTTTAGAACATCCAAAAAGATTTTGTTGGCATCAGTCACATTTACCACTACTTCTTTTAGTAAGATGTTGCTGGGCTCCAAATACAATACATTTTTTTCAAGCTTTAAATCCTTGATAGAAAAAACTTTGTTTTTATAGCCCAAATAAGAAATAACGAGGTTTGCATTTTGCTTTTCCGCTGGAACTTTAATGGAAAAATTACCCTCACTATTACTTATGGTAGAGATCGTTGTGCCTGAGATGGTAATACTCGCATAGGCCAGCTTATCTTTAGTTTTACTGTCCAAAATAGATCCTTTGTATTGCTTGAAAGAACTAGTATCAATTTGACTGTAAGCAGAAAAGCGTGCTTCTGATTGATTCTGAGCTAAAATGAAGAGAAATAATCCCATTATTCCTCGAACATAAAGGTGTAGAAAAGTTTTCATGATTTATTTCTCTCAATTCCTAGTGCAGTAGGCAGTCCATCTAAACTAACTAAATTATTCTCATCGATGTACTTGCTCAAGCCGTCTGGCCCTTTTTGGCCGGCCCAAGAAAAATGAATGTCGCGATGTTCAATAAATTCATAACGAGGCACGCCAAAACCACAGGAACTTTGCACCAATTCAACATCTATTACAATGATTTGTCGCGTACTTTCATACACATCAAACAAATTGGCGTAGGTGTCCCATTTTTCGTTGGAAGGCAAAATGGTTTCCCCTTTACCATACAATTTTAGGATCAAAGGTTTCTGATCAAAAGAACAAAACATAATGGTTATTCGTCCGTTTTCTAAAACATGCGCTGAGGTCTCGTTACCAGAACTAATCACATCTAAATACGCAACTTGATTTGGATTTATAACACGAAAAGAATCCAATCCTTTGGGAGAAA
>JBEGQV010000207.1:0-4732 GCA_041180785.1 Bacteroidota bacterium
TTGGGTGCTGCTGCTTTTGGAATTGGTTCGCAATCCGCCATAGCTGATACTTCGGCAAAATCAACTACAGATGATGGACAAGTACTTTTTGTGGGAGATAATTTATCATTAGCCAATACACAATACGGGAAAGTGCGTGGATTCAAATTACGTGGTATTCAAACCTTTTTAGGGATTCCTTATGGAGCAGATACCGCTGGGAAGAACAGATTCATGCCTCCCCAAAAGCCAGAAGCCTGGACAGATACCAAAAATTGTTTTTGGTGGGGAAATACCGCTCCTCAAATTATGGAAAAGCGCTACGCAAATGTGGTAGCATCTTTTGTGGATCACTGGAATTACGATGATGTGTCGGAAGATTGTTTGAAATTGAACGTGTGGACGCCTTCAATTGATTCGTCCAAAAGACCAGTAGTGGTTTGGTTGCATGGTGGAGGTTTTACCAATGGAAATGCAATCGAACAGGATGGCTATCATGGAGAAAATTTGTCACGTTTAGGAAATATCGTTTTTGTGTCCATTAATCACCGTTTGGGACCCTTTGGTTTTTCTAATTTAGCCACGGTAGGGGGGCATCCAAGTTCAGGAAATGTGGGTTCTTTAGACATGGTTGCAGCTTTGCAATGGGTAAAAGATAATATTGCCAATTTTGGTGGAGATGCAAATAATGTGACAATTATTGGTCAGTCGGGTGGTGGCGCAAAAGTTACAACCCTAATGAACATGCCTGCCGCAAAAGGATTGTTTCATAAAGCTGTTGCTTTAAGTGGTAGTTCATTGATTGGAAATAGTAAAGAGTATTCCCAAAAATTGGGAGCTCAAATCTTGGTGGAAGCAGGATTAAAGCCTGGAGAAATTGATAAGTTGCAACAAATTCCATGGCGACAATACATTGATATTGCCAATAAAGCAACCGAAAAGTTAGCAGAAGAAGCCAAGCGTATGAATGTGATTCGTGTGGGTTATGCCCCAGTTTCAGATGGAGTGGATCTTTTGGATCAACCGTTTTTCAGTGATCCCAACCATTTTTCAGCCGATATTCCTTTAATCATTAATACAACATTCCATGAAATGAATCCAAATCGTACGGATGAAAGTTTGGAAAGTATCACATTGGATGGGGTTGTGGAGAAAATTAAAGCACGATTTGGCGCAGATTCAGCCAAAATTGTGGAGGCTTATCATAAGAATTTCCCAAAGGCTCGCCCGATTGAATTATGGGCAATGATTGTGTCTAATCGTAAAAATGCAATTGCAGCTGCAAATGCAAAAGCTGGACAAAAGAAAGCTCCCGTATACGTTTCTTGGTTCGGCTGGCAGCCACCGCTTTTTGACAATCGAATGAGGGCTTTCCATTGTGATGATATTTGTTTTTGGTTCTACAATACCGATTTGATGCTGACACATACAGGAGGCGGAAAAAGACCGAAAGCTTTATCAACAAAAATGGCAAAATCTTTCTTGAATTTCATCAAAACTGGGAACCCAAATGGTGGAGGATTACCCAATTGGAAACCGTATTCTACTGAAAATGGAGAAACCATGATATTAGATGATGTGTGTCAATTAGTGAATAATCCAGATGGAGTTGGAAGAGCGGCTTTATAGAGTTATGGGTTATGAGTTATGAATTAAGGTTTATGAAAAAGATTAATGTAATTTTATTTTTTTTAGCTGTTTTAACTGCATTTGTAGTAAATGCACAGCCGCCACGGCCAGCGCCAACGCCGAATGATACGCTAAATTCGACGAAGGTTTTGAAGGATGGTCGAGTAATGTTTAGTATTTATGCGCCAAAGGCAAGTCAAGTGACTTTGTCGGGTGATTTTTTAAAGGAATACAGGCCTGTTCAACTGGTGAAAAATGACATTGGGGTGTGGTCCTACACCTCTGATGCTGTAACTCCTGATGTCTATTCGTATGATTTTGTGGTTGATGGAGTGAAAACATTAGATCCTAAAAATGTGTTGCTGAAGGAAGGTGAAAATGGTTATTCTAATTATTTTGAAGTTTCTGGACCTGAATCGGCCTACGCATCTATCCAAAATGTGCCGCATGGAAATTTGCAAAAAGTTTGGTTTTTCTCAAAAGTAACGGGTAAAATGACACGATTTCATGTGTACACTCCACCTGGATATGAGAAAATGAAGGACAAATTGCCGGTCTTATATCTTCAACATGGAGGAGGAGATAATGATGCTTCGTGGTCGACAGTAGGTCGTGCAAATTTTATTATGGACAATTTATATGCTGCCCAAAAAGCAGTTCCTATGATTGTTGTAATGCCCATGGGTCATCCAGGGGCAGGATTTTTCATGAATCCTGGAATTGATGAGGATCCTTATTACCAACAAATGTTTGATGAAATTATGCCCTTGGTTTCAGAAAAATTCAGAGCCTTGACCGACAGGTATCATACTGCCTATGCAGGATTATCCATGGGGGGGTTACAGGCCATGAACATTGCGCTTTTTAGTCCGCAAAGATTTGGATATGTGTTACCATTGAGTACCGGATATTTTCCTCCCCAAATTAAACTATTGGAAGAAAAATATGCGGATGCTTTGCGCAATCCTGAAATTAATAAATTGAAGTTGTTCTGGATTTGTATGGGTGGTCAAAAGGATATCGCCTACCAAAACGGGTTAAATTGTAATGCCTTATTTGATAAATTCGGTATTAAATATGAAAAAGCAAATTATGATGCTGGACATACATTTATTACTTGGAGACATAATTTAGCAGAATTTGCTCCGAAGTTGTTTAGATAAACTGACCGATCCCGGCGCAATGCGCCACCCCCTCCTTCATAAGGAGGGGGCTGGGGGGAGGTAAAACAATACAATATCAATATGAAAAAGATTTATATCGTTTTAGCCTTTATTACTTCCTTCTTTGGCACCTTCGCCCAAAGTAAAATCGATCGCATTGAGATCCAAAGTAAGGCTTTGATGAATCCGGGAGGAGAAAATCCCAATCGAAAAGTTTCCATTTATTTGCCACCTGGATATGAACAATCCAACAAAAAATACCCTGTAATTTACTATTTGCATGGATTTTTTGGAACTGATATGATTACCCCTGGGATGCAAGCCATTCTTGATAAAGGAATTGCCAGTAACAAGATTCGACCATTTATTTTGGTACAAGCTGATAATAAAAACTTGGCCGATGGTAGTTTTTATAGTAATTCGAGCTTGACAGGGAATTGGGAAGACTTCATGGTGAAGGAATTGGTGGAATATGTGGATAAGCATTATAAAACTATTCCAAATCGTGAATCCAGAGGCATTGCAGGACATTCCATGGGTGGTTATGGATCCTTTAAATTGGGCATGTTGCACCCAGAAGTGTACAGTTCGATTTATGCTTTGAGTCCGGGTTTACTGGCTTTTGTTAAGGAATTTGGACCTAATTCAACTTCTTACCGTGAATTGGGAAATATTAAAACCCAGGAAGAATTGAATAAATCTTATTATCCAAAAGTATTAACCGCTGTGGGACGTGCCTGGTCGCCCAATCCGAATGTGCAACCTTTTCAATGCGATTTTCCCTATTTTTATGAAAACGGACAGCTGAAGGTTAATCAAGCCGTTTTGGAAAAATGGGAAGCTAATATGCCTGTTTATATGGTGGGGAAATATGCTGACAATTTGCGTAAAATGAAGGCCATTAAATTGGATTGGGGAAGAAATGATTCGCAGCGATTTCCTATTCAAATCGGGATGTTGAGTCAGCGCTTGGAAAATTTAGGCATTAACCATTTTGCGGAAGAATATATTGGTGACCATGGCAATAAAATTTGGACAGATGATGGTCGGGTATTAAATGACCTTTTACCATTTTTCAATGATTATTTAATATTCTAATATGGCAATTGCAGGATTTTTAACCATACTGGTATTTTTAGTTGCTATTATCTCTAAGCGATTATCAGTGATTACTGCCTTGGTCTTGATTCCGATCTCAGCAGCCTTGATCATGGGGTTTCCTGTAAAAGAATTAGGTCCTATGATGCTGGATGGTATCAAGCAAGTGGCGCCAACGGGTATTATGTTGGTTTTTGCCGTATTGTATTTTGCCATCATGTTGGATGTTGGGTTGTTTGATCCAATCATTCGTCGCTTATTGAAACTTGTTGGAGGAGATCCGCTCAAAGTAATTTTAGGTACCGCTATTCTAACAATGCTTGTGCATTTGGATGGCGATGGAACGGCCACTTTTATGATTGTTATTTCGGCATTTTTACCGCTTTATGAGCGACTTCAAATTAAAAAAGTATACTTAGCGGGTATTGTAGCTTTGTCAGTTGGGCCCATTCATTTAGTTCCTTGGTCGGGTACTTCTGCACGTGCAATTTCAACGCTTCAAACAGATGCAACCCATATTTTTAATCCCAACTTGATTCCTATTGTAGGGGGAATTTTATGGGTTTTGTTTGTTGCCTATTTTTGGGGCAAAAAAGAACGAAACCGTTTAGGAATTCAAGAGATTTTGGTAGAAGAAGTAGATTTAAAAGCAGAACCGAATTTTAAGCGACCTCGATTAATTTGGTTCAATGCAATTTTGACAATTACCCTGATTTTTCTATTGATTAAAGGTTTCTGGCCTGCTCCTGTTTTGTTTTTGGTGGGAGCGATGTTGGCTCTACTCATTAATTTTCCAAATTTGTCTACCCAAAGTCAGGTTTTGAAATCGCATGGAACTAATATTTTTTCAGTTTCTTCCATGA
>JBEGQV010000208.1:0-6151 GCA_041180785.1 Bacteroidota bacterium
TTTACCAATCAGATTCAAGTGAATCAGTTTAAATTTTGGTTAGGAGATTTCTTTTTGTATTTGGATGGATATCAAACCTTCGTATATCTATTAGACCCCGTTCATAATAAAATTCTTCAGTATAAAGGGAATTATGCCCAAGCCAAACGTGGATCTAATGAAGTATTTAGAGATGGTGATTATGTGTATATCTATCGCAAAGACAGTAATGGGGATAATTTAGATTCCTTGTTGGTTAAAGATCTTTTGAAGGATTCGGTTGAAGTGGGACCCATGTATAACCCTAAAAGTTCAATTCCTTTGGATAAAGTATATTATGTGTTGATCTTTTTATTGATAATTGTTGCACTGGTCTTTTTTATGCAAAAGCATAAGTATCAGCAAATGCTGAAGCACATCCATAAATCAACAGGGTTTGAGGGTCTTTCTAAACAATTGTTGGAGGTATTGTACTATTTTAAAACGCATGGTCAGGAAACACTGATTTCAACCAATGAAATGAATGAAATGTTGAACATTCGTACCAATAGTTTTGAAAGCACGCGTCAACAGCGATCAAAAGATTTAAAAACGATTAATGACTTTTTTTTGATTAATTATAATATTCCAGATGCAATTATTCGAACTAATTCTGATAAAGATAAACGAATTACCTTTTATCAGTTGAATGAAAAGGCTTTTAAGGTATTAGAGCGCCTCGCTAAATAAAAAAGCCCAACATTTCTGTTGAGCTTTCTGAGCCTCCTATCGGGATCGAACCAATGACCTACTGATTACAAGTCAGTTGCTCTACCAGCTGAGCTAAGGAGGCGATTTGGTGATGCAAAATTAGTTAATTCGCGGGAATTTGCAAATAATTTTTTTGATAAATTGAAAGTTGAGAATTGAAAATTGAAAAATATTTTATAAAATATTGAAAATCAATACATTTTCAACTTTCAACTTTCACTTAACCCTTCAGTTTCGCCAACTCTTTTTCTGCCTTCTCAATTTTCTTTTCAACTTCTGCAATTAATTTATCTGCATTTTTCGATTTAGCGAAAAATTCTAAATTATTGGTCAAAGTGGCAATTTCGTTTTCTAAGGCTTGTATTTTCTTTTTGTTATCTGCAGAAATAGGTTTTCTTTCCTCTTTGGCAGATTCAGTTGGTAATCCTTTTAACTCAAATCCCCAAGCAGCTAGTTGTTCTTTTGGTTGTGTTCTTGCTAAATCAATTACCTGATTCCAAACCGTTCTAAATTCATCTTGAATTTCTTTAAGATTCTTTTTAGGGACAAATCCAATAGCATCCCAAGCTTCCTTTTTGGCCTTTAAATCTGCTAATAAATTTGCATCCTTTAACATAGCTTTTAAATCGGATAAAAGAGCTTGCTTGGCCGTTAAATTACCTTCAAATTCAGCATCTTTAGCTCCTTTGCTTTTTTCTCTCTTCATGTTGAAGAAGGCATCACATGCAGCTTTGAATTTGTGGTAAATTTGATCTTTTTGTTTTTCAGGAACGTGCCCAATCTCTTTCCATTTCTTTTGCAACTCAATCACTAAATTGGTGTTATCCGCACTTTCATCCCCAGCTTCAACGAATGCGTTAACCTTATCAATCAGTTCTTGTTTTGCTGCCAAATTTGCTTTTCTTTCTGCATCTATTTTGGCGAAAAATTCACTTTTGTTTTTAAAGAACTGTTTTAGAGCAGTCCAAAATTCGTGACTCACTTCTTTGCCTGCATCTCTGCCAACTCCACCTTTTAGTTTTCCCCATTGATCTTGTAAGGCCAGGACGGATTTTGACGTGTTATTCCATTCTGCAATACTTGCAGAAGTAAAATTGGTGTAATGCTTCATTAAATCCACCAATTCTTTTTTAATTTTTAAATTTTCTTCAAAAACCGCTTTTTGTGCGTCTAAAATTTGTCTTTTTTCTGCAAATAGGACATCCAATGCTTTTTTGACACGCTGCCAAAGTGCTTCATTTGCTTCTTTATGGGCTGGGCCAATGTGTTTATATTCTTCAAATAACTCCTCTGCTTCTTTCAATAGCTTTTGCAATCCGCCCGAATTTACTTTTGCCGCTAAGGCTTCTAATTTACCAGCAATTATTTCTTTTGCCTGTACATTTTTCTTGCGATCTAATTCTAATAATTCAAAAAAGATGCTTCTGTTGCTGTAAAAACGATCAACCAGTGCATGATAGCTCTGCCAGAACGATTGGTTTTGAGGACCTTGAATATTTCCAAGTGATTTCCACTCTTCTTGAATTTTTTTAAATGCTTTGAAGCTTGCATTTACATGAGCTGGGTCAGAATTGTCATCCGCATCAACTAATTTGCGTAATTCATCTAATAAACGAGTTTTACCTTCAATGATTTTATCTTTTTGTTTTTCCAATTGTTGGAAAAACAATTGTCGCGCCGAACGAATTGCGCCAAGAACCGAATCAATTTTTTGATCTATTTCATCGCCTTTGAAATCAAATCCTTCTTCTGCACCTTCATTATCTGATTTGAATTTTTCAAAAGCAGCGTTTCGATCTGCTGTTTTTATGGCTTCAAAAGCGCTTTTAGCATCTTTCATGGCTTCCTCTACTTTCTTAAATAGGAGAGCATTTTGTTGTTCTGCTACAATGGCTTTTAATTTCTCAAAAAATGCTAACAACTCTGCTTTACCAGCCGGTAAATCGATTGTTGGGATTTCGAAATGTTTTTCTTCAGTAGGAAAAATTTGTTCTGCCTCTACTGATAATTGAATTTCTTCTTTGTTTTCCTCCGGTAAGCTTGTTGTCTCTTCGGTCATCATACTTCGTCGTTGTTTGCGTTTTGATTACACTAATTTTTCAAAAATACGCTCCATCGATACAGCAAAACCTAATTTTTCTTTTAGATCTGCTATAGAAATGCGCTCCTGTTCCATTGAATCTCTATCACGTACGGTTACGGTTTGGTCTTCCATGGTTTGATAGTCAACAACCACACAGTAGGGCGTACCGATGAGGTCTTGACGGGTATATCGCTTGCCAATTGCACCACTTTCATCATAAGTAGTGTTAAAGGCATATTTAAGTGAATTACAAATTTCTTGTGCTTTTTCAGCTAATCCATCCTTCTTGACCAACGGTAAAACCGCTACTTTTACGGGTGCAATGGCTGGGTGGAGTTTCAAATATACTCGTTGTTTTTGATTTTCCCCTTCACCAACTGTTTCATCCGTATAGGCATTGCAAAGCGTTGCTAAAAACAAGCGATCTGCCCCAACGGATGTTTCAACAACATATGGAATGTAACTTTCAGAAATTTCGGGATCAAAATACTGTTGTTTTTTCTTGGAAAGTTCTTGATGTGCTTTTAAATCAAAATCGGTTCTTGAGTGAATTCCTTCAATTTCTTTGAAGCCAAATGGGAATTCAAATTCAATATCTACGGCAGCGTTGGCATAATGTGCCAACTTATCATGATCGTGGAATTTTAATTTGGCACTAGGTAAGCCAATGGCTTGGTGGAATTTCATTCGAGTTTGTTTCCATTTGTCGTACCATTCCATTTCTGAGCCTGGACGAACAAAAAATTGCATTTCCATTTGTTCGAATTCGCGCATACGGAAAATAAAATTTCTAGCAACGATCTCGTTTCTGAACGCTTTTCCAATTTGCGCAATACCGAATGGCAACTTCATACGTCCCGTTTTTTGCACATTTAAGAAATTCACAAATATTCCTTGCGCCGTTTCCGGACGCAAATAAATTAGACTAGCATCTTCAGATACAGCACCTACTTGGGTTGAAAACATCAAATTAAATTGACGCACTTCTGTCCAATTTCCTGTTCCAGATACTGGACATGTAATATTTTCATCAATGATAATCTGACGAACACCTTCTAAATCACCTGCATCTAAACATTTTGCCATCTTTTGTAACAAGGCTTTTCCTCTAGCCTCATCACCTTCTGCATCATATTGAGCTGCTCTTTCTTCTAAAAGAGTGTCTGCACGATACCTTTTCTTGGAATCTTTGTTGTCAATCATCGGATCATTGAAGGAATCAACGTGCCCGGATGCTTTCCAGGTGAGGGGATGCATAAAAATGGCTGCATCAAGTCCAACCACATTGTCGTTCAACATGGTCATGGCTTTCCACCAAACCGTTTTAAGATTATTTTTTAGTTCAACACCGTTTTGACCATAATCATAGACTGCTTGTAATCCATCATATATTTCTGAAGATGGGAACACGAAACCGTATTCTTTGGCATGAGAGATGATGTCTTTAAGGGCAGAGGCGGTGTCTTGCTTTTTATTTTCCATTCTAAATTTTACTGTAATAAAATGCAATTTACCGAAAAGTCTTAAAGTTTTAGGGCTAAAAACGGCTTTTTTTATAATTTTGCAATGAAATTTTTATCAATGAACAAAATTCTTTGCATTCGTTTGGGCTATTTAGGGGATATACTTCTTTGTAACCCTGTTTTGCGTGCAATAAAAAACCATTTTCCGGGTGTTCAGATTCATTTTTTGACGGATATTTCTGCAAAACAATTGGAAGGTTCGCAGCCTTCTATTGATCATTGGCATTATTATCAAGGGAGTGCTCGTTCGATGGCAGCTTCGCTGTGGAAAGAGAAATTTGACTTGGTGATTGATTTTCAGGCAGATTTTTCAAGTAAGTTGATTAGTTTTTTGTTATTTCGAAAAACGATTTGTTTGCCAAAATTTCAAAAAAATAAAAACGCATCTCATTTACTCGATCATTATTTTTATTCCCTTCAATTCTTGGGTATTCAACCGGATGGCCAGGGGATTGAGTGGAAGCTATCTTCAACAAACCTTTCAAAATTTAAATTACCCGAATCCTATGGTGTTTTCGCTTTAGGGGCTCGTCGGGTAACCCGCGTAATTTCCTATCCGAAAATGATTGAATTAGTCGAAAGATGGGAGGGTAAATTGGTTCTTTTAGGGGATGATTGGGATAAAAATTTTGGTGATCGCCTGGCGATTTTGTACCCTGAAAAAGTCATTAATTTGTGCGAAGAGACGTCAATTGCTGAATCAGCACAAATTATTGATCAGGCTGAAAGGGTAATTACGCACAATTCTATGATGATGCATCTTGCGGCTGCTTTAAAAAAGCAGCCATTCGTTTTGTATACAAATACATCTCCTCAAGATGGTTATGCACCTTATCAAGCAAATTTTACGCCAATTGAATTACCACATTTGACTTGTAAGCCATGTATTAATATAGAAAAAGACGTTTGTCCTCTCCATCATTTTGCTTGTGGAATGAATATCAACTTAGATGCTATCTTCGAATAATATGAAAAATATACAATTTGCTTTATTGCAATTATCCTGTTCTGAGGACCTGCAAGAAAATTGGAACAAAACAGTTTCTTCCATTCGGGAAGCGGCACATAAAGGCGCTCAAGTAATTTGTTTGCAAGAATTGTTTCAATCAGTTTATTTTTGTTATGAAGAAAGTCAAGCATTTTTTGAACTTGCTGAGGCCATTCCAGGCAAAACGACTGATCAATTGGGTGAATTAGCAAAAGAATTAAAAGTGGTGATCATTGCTTCTATGTTTGAAAAACGTGCTGCAGGTTTGTACCATAACACCACAGCAGTTATCGATGCCGATGGGTCATATCTTGGAAAATACCGTAAAATGCATATACCGGACGATCCGGGGTACTATGAAAAGTACTATTTTACTCCTGGCGATTTAGGATATCAGGTTTTTGATACGCAGTATGCAAAGATTGGTGTGTTGATTTGTTGGGACCAATGGTATCCAGAAGCAGCTCGTTTAACGGCTTTAAAAGGAGCAGAAGTACTCGTGTATCCTACAGCGATTGGTTGGGATTTGGAAGAAAAAAATGGCGAAATCAATCGGGAACAGTACCAGGCATGGCAAACCATTCAACGCTCACATGCAGTAGCGAATGGAATACCTGTGGTGTCTGTCAACCGCGTCGGAGTGGAAAACGGACAACAATTTTGGGGTGGAAGCTTTGTAGCCAACGCCTTTGGTCGTGTGATTTTCCAAGGCTCACACCATCAAGAAGAAATTGCCGTTGTACCAATTGATGTGGATTCTGCAGAATATTATCGAAGAACTTGGCCATTTTTTAGGGATCGACGAATTGATTCGTATGAGGGGATTAC
>JBEGQV010000209.1:0-3748 GCA_041180785.1 Bacteroidota bacterium
TCAAAAAATTATACGAAGCACCTATCTTTATTGATGATACTCCTGCTTTATCCATTTTGGAACTTCGTGCCAAATGTAGACGTTTAAAAGCTCAAAAAAATATTGAATTAATTGTTATCGATTATTTACAATTGATGACAGGAGATTCCTCCGGCAAAGGGGCTAGTGGGAATCGTGAACAAGAAATTGCTCAAATTTCTCGTGCCTTAAAGCAATTGGCCAAAGAATTAGATGTACCAGTTATTGCACTTTCGCAGTTGAATCGTTCAACAGAAACGCGTGGTGGTAATAAAAAACCACAATTATCTGACTTACGTGAATCCGGAGCGATTGAGCAAGATGCCGATCAAGTAATGTTTATTTATCGTCCTGAATATTACAATATTACGCAAGATGATCAAGGAAACTCCGTTGCTGGAATGGGAGAGATTATCATGGCAAAGAACCGTTCCGGTTCTTTAGAAAATGTTTGGTTGAAATTCATCGGTAAATACACTAAGTACTGTGATTTAGATTTTACACCTTTTGATAACAACTTTGGAAATTTTGGAAATGGAAGTTTAGGAGATACCGCCTCAAGTTTCGATAGTGCCCAAGAAGATTCGATATTCAAAGGTAGTAAGATGAATAATACACCAAGTGGCGATTTTGACCCATTTGAGAATCCTTAATCACTTTTTACCTTGAGCTCTTTTCGTTAACTTTGTAGAATGAGCAAGAGAAAGGACAAAACACCTCAAATCATAGAAGGTGTTCGCATTTTAGATTATGCTGCAGAAGCAAAATGTATTGTTAAGATTAATGATGAAGTAATATTTGTACAAGGTCAAGTAGCCCCAGACGATATCTGCGATCTTAAGATTTTACGCAACAAAAAGAAATTCAAGCAAGCTCAAGCAATCAATATTCAAGCCATTTCAAAAGATAGAACAGATCCTGTTTGTTCGCATTTTGGTGTATGTGGAGGTTGTAAATGGCAACATGTCAGTTATGATGCACAGTTGACCTTTAAAAACAAACAAGTTAAAGATAATTTAGAACGAATTGCAAAAGTAAAACTTCCAACTTTTGAACCAATTTTGGGCTCGAAGGATACCTATCATTACCGTAACAAATTAGAATTTACCTTTTCGCAGGCAAGATGGTTAACGGAAGAGGAAATTGAAAAAGAGGACCTAGGCTCCCTTAATGCATTGGGATTTCATGTGCCAGGTCGATTTGATAAAATATTAGACATCGATAAGTGCTACTTGCAAATTGAACCATCAAATGCCATTAGAAATGGCATTAAAGAATTTGCAGAAAAGCAAGGAATTTCTTTTTATGAATTGAAAAATCAAAAGGAGGGATCCTTGCGGAATATTATCATTCGAAATTCTAGTATTGGAGAATGGATGGTAGTCATACAATTTGCCTTTGCAACAGAAGAGGAAATCCAAAAAGTAATGCATTACGTAAAAGATAACTTTCCTCAAATAACTTCTTTAAATTATGTTATTAACCAGAAAGGAAACGATACCTTACATGATTTAGAGGTGATTAATTTTCATGGAAGAGCCTTCATATATGAAAAAATGGAAGATTTAACCTTCCAAATTGGTCCTAAATCCTTCTTCCAAACCAATTCTGATCAAGCACTAAAGTTATATCAATTAGTTCGTGATTATGCGCAATTGACAGGAGAGGAAGTCGTTTACGACTTATATTCAGGAACAGGTACCATTGGTTTATTTTTATCGAGTCAGGCCAAAAAAATTATTGGATTAGAGTACGTAGAAATGGCTGTTGAGGATGCTAAAATCAATGCGCAATTGAATCAAGTTAATAAGGCAGATTTTTTTGCAGGTGATATGAAAAAATTATTGACAGATGAATTTATTTCTGTCCATGGAAAACCTGATGTAATCATTACGGATCCACCGCGAGCAGGCATGGATGAGGATGTTGTGCGTCAGATTTTAAAAGTAAAACCAAAGCGTATTGTGTATGTTAGTTGTAACCCAGCTACACAAGCAAGGGATTTAGCTTGGTTAGATGAGTCATATGAAGTGGTAAAAGTTCACCCTGTGGATATGTTTCCACAAACACATCATGTGGAAAATATTGTGACATTAATTTTGAGATAAGATGGCAAATCAAGTTGTAATTATAACAGGTGGTTCCTCTGGAATTGGAAAAGCACTTGCTTTTGAGTTTGGAAAAAATGGGTATACAGTGGTCATTACTGGTAGAAACCCACAAAACTTAGCTCAAACCGAAAAAGAATTACAAGATTTCCACATCAAATCCAAAGGAATTGTTTGCGACAGCGCATCTGAAGCTGATACACGAGAAATGATTAAAGAAGTAATTGAATTATATGGTGGTATTGATCTTTTGATTAACAATGCCGGTATTTCCATGCGTTCAATGTTTGAAAATGTTCAAATGGAGGTTTTAAAACAAGTCATGGATATTAATTTCTGGGGGACTGTATATGCCACCCAGGCGGCACTTCCATATCTTAAAAATAGAAAAGGTGGTATCATTGGAATTTCCTCCATAGCAGGCTATCGTGGCTTACCCGTTCGTACGGGATATTCTGCCTCCAAATTTGCGATGAATGGTTTTTTAGAAGCCTTGCGTACTGAATTAATCGGAACAGGAGTTCATGTGCTTATTGCTTGTCCAGGATTTACAGCTTCCAACATTCGAAATGCATCACTCAACAGTGCTGGAAAAATAACCGGTGAATCTATGCGAGAAGAAGATAAAATGATGAGTGCTGAAGAGGTTGCTACTGAAATTTTCAAGGCATATCAATCCAAGAAAAAAACCTTGATATTAACATTTCAGGGTAAATTAACGGTATTCTTAAATAAATGGCTGAATGGCTTTTTAGACAAAATGGTATACAATACGTTAAAAAAAGAGAAGGATAGTCCCTTAAAATAAAAAAACCGATCGAAAAAATCGATCGGTTTTTTGCACCCTTTTAACTTACCACTCTATGTAATCTTTATTCATTTTCAACAAACCTTGGATTGGTAGTTTGAAAAAACTGATGCAATTCCTTTAATTTATCTTCAAAGTAATTATTCGCTAATTCAAACTCTTGAATCAAGGATAAAAAATAATTCTTTTCATATACTAAGAATTTTGAATTACTAATTGTATGAGTAGAAAACGAGTGTTTTTTCTGGTTCATCATTTCATCTATTCCTAAAAAAATCGGTTGATCTTCCATCACATATTCCTTGTCATCTGGGGTTTCCAAGCATATTTTCCCATTCATCACATAAAAAACAAATTCAGCTTTCTGACCATACCGAAACAAATACTCACCAGGCAAATAGCTTACCTCAATGCCACTTGCCAGTAATTTTTTCTCCGTTTCCTGAAAAGTATTTTCCATATCCTTTTTACTTAGCACAAATCTACCTGTAAACATTAGACTAACATCTGACAAAAGTCAGGACAAATAATGTTTTTAATCAGTTTTGCATTCCGTATATTAAAAGAAATTTGGAATATCATTTACTTACCCGTATGAATCATTCTGAAATACTTGAACAAACAATTTGTTTCCATTGTGGAGAGGTATGCAAAGATGAGCCCATTCGGTTTCAGGAGAAGGATTTTTGTTGCACTGGATGCGAAAAAGTATATGAATTATTAAGTGACAAGGATTTAATGGAGTATTATTCCTGTGATGTCACCCCAGGGATATCACCAAGTACCCATGAATTTGAATTTTTGAATAATCAAA
>JBEGQV010000210.1:0-5662 GCA_041180785.1 Bacteroidota bacterium
CCTATTTGCTTTCAAATAATAGAAAGTCTATTAATTATCGAACAGTTGGTGTTGGATTTGGACTTCAGGTTGTATTAGCTATTTTTATATTGAAGACAGATATTGGTCAAGCCGTTTTCCAATGGCTTGGCGATTCAATTAATACCTTACTAGGTCAGGCAGATAAAGGGGCTTTATTTGTATTTGGATCTTTAGTGGATCGTGATTTAATGGGTAAGGCATTTGGTGCTGGAAATGAATACATTTTCTTTTTTAAAGTGGTTCCTACCATCATTTTTGTTGCCGTTTTGGTGAACATGTTTTATTATTTAGGAATCTTACAACGTGTAGTTGCCATCATTGGTAAAGGAGTTCATTGGTTAATGGGTGTTAGTGGTGCAGAAGCACTTTCTAATGTCGCGAGTACATTTGTCGGACAAGTAGAGGCACAAATCATGATCAAGCCCTATCTGAAAAACATGACAAATTCTGAATTGATGGCATCCATGACAGGTAGTTTTGCTTGTATTGCAGGAGGTGTAATGGCAGTATATATTTCTTTAGGTGTACCAGCACCATATTTATTAGCTGCAAGTTTAATGGCTGCACCTGGTGCCTTAGTGATTTCAAAAATCATGTTTCCAGAAACGGAAAAATCTGAAACCCATGGAGAAGTGAAATTAGAAATCTCTAAAACCCATGCCAATTTAGTAGATGCGATTTCTGCTGGGGCCTCAGAAGGCTTAAAAGTGGGCTTGAATGTCATTGCCATGTTGATTGGATTTATTGCCTTAATTGCGTTGGTCGATATTGGCTTGGGACATATTGGGAATTTGGTAAATCTTCCAAACCTATCCATGAATTTGATTTTGGGTAAATTATTTTCCGTTTTTGCCTTTGCCATGGGAGTACCTTTGAAAGATATTGAAGCAGCAGGGGCTTTAATGGGAGAAAAAATGGTGGTGAATGAATTTGTGGCCTATCTGGATATGATGAAAATTAAAGGAACTTTAGATTCTAAAACCATTGCCATTACTAGTTTTGCACTTTGTGGGTTTGCTAATTTTAGTTCCATAGCTATCCAAATTGGCGGAATCGGAGAATTGGCGCCAAGTCGCAGATCTGACTTAGCTAAACTTGGTTTTAAAGCCTTAATTGCAGGTACTTTAGCTTCTTATATGTCGGCCACTTTAGCTGGTTTATTGTTATAACATGCGCATAGATCCCGAAACCGTCGAGCGAATTAAGCAGGCAGCATCTGTTTCAGATGTGATTGGGGATTATGTTACCTTGAAGAAAAAGGGAGCCAATTACTGGGCTTGCTGTCCTTTTCATGGGGAGAAAACACCTTCGTTTTCCATCTCACCGAGTAAAGGCATTTATAAATGCTTTGGTTGTGGAAAGGCAGGTGATTCGGTTCGTTTTATTATGGACATGGAAGGTCTTGGATATGGTGAGGCACTCCGACATCTGGCCAAAAAATATGGCATCAAAATCCAAGAACAGGAATTAACAGATGATCAGGTTCAAAAACAAAATGAGCGTGAAAGTTTATTTATCATATTAGATTGGGCGAAAGATTTTTTTCGAAATCAATTGAATGATACGGATGAAGGTAAGTCGATCGCTAAATCGTATTTCAAAGAACGTGGCTTCTCCGAAGCCACCATGGAAGCTTTCGAGTTAGGCTATAGTCCTGAGTCTTGGGATATTCTGTTAAAAACTGCCATAAAACAAGGATTTTCAGAAGAGATTATTCAGAAAGCGGGCTTGGTTACCCAAAAGAATGACGACGGTAAGATGTTTGATCGTTTTCGAAATCGTGTCATTTTTCCTATTCATAATGTTTCCGGTAAAACCATAGCTTTTGGCGCGAGAATTCTTAAATCAGATTCTGGAAAAACGCAAGCCAAATACTTAAATTCTCCAGAAACAGATGTATACCATAAATCTCAAATTTTGTATGGGATTTATCAAGCAAAAAATAGTATCCGCTCAGAGGATATGTGTTATTTGGTCGAAGGATATACCGATGTGATTTCCTTGCACCAAGCCGGCGTAAAAAATGTAGTGGCCTCTTCAGGAACTTCTCTAACGGTCGAACAAATTAAATTGATTGGTCGATTTACCAAACACATTACCGTGTTGTATGATGGCGATGCTGCAGGTATTAAAGCCGCACTTCGTGGCTTGGATTTGATTTTAGAAGAAGGTTTGCAAGTGAATTTGGTGGTATTCCCTGAAGGTCACGATCCAGATTCATTTGTTCGTAAAACGGGTTCGGAAGCATTTGTCGATTTTGTAAAAAAAGAATCCAAAGATTTTATTTCTTTCCAAGCTTCTTTATTCATTGCAGAAGCAGGCGAGGACCCTTTCAAAAAGGCAGAGGTAGTGAAAGAAATGGTGCAGAGTATTTCAAAAATTCCAGACGCCATTCATCGCAGTCTTTTCATTCAGAAGGTGGCTGGAATGATGAAAATGGATGAAGAGGTGTTGTTAAGTGAAATGAATAAAATTCATTTAAAAACACTTAAACAGTCGGTTAGCCCTTTACCAGAAATTTCTCCTGAGCAACGGAATGAATTGCAAAGTATCATTGAACCAGTTGCTGAAGAGGAAAAACAGATACAAGACCCCATCTACTATCAAGAATATGAATGTATTCGTTTGTTAGTCAATTTTGGAAATCTAGAAATTAGTCCAGCGCATGCTCCTGGGATAACATTGTTGCATTACCTGGTTGATGAGTTGGACGGAATCCATTTTCATACCGAATTATTTAATAAAGTATTAGGTTTTGCACGTGTTGCATTTAATCAAAATAAAAATCCGGGACCGGATTTTTATTTACATCATGAAGATGAAGCAATTCAGCGCTTAGCCATCGATATCTCATCGGAGAAGCATCAGCTGTCGACTGCCTGGCGAGAAAAACATGAGATTTATGTTAAATTCGAGAATGAATTGTTAGAGGATTTAGCGTTTAAAAACATCCTTCGGTTACGTAAAACCTATAATGATCAAAAGCTTGCAGAGATTTTGGAGCAAATGAAATCTTTTTCAGGTACTGAAGAGCAAATGAATCGGTTATTGGAGCAATTTGTTGAACTGAAGGAAATTCAAAAAAATATATCGAATGAATTGGGCACAGTTGTTGAAAAATAAATAACTTTGTAAAGAGCATTTATGAAAAAACTAGCAGCCCTTTTATTACTTACCGTTTTGCTTTATCAAGCAGGGGGTTTTGCTTTACAATTTTTAAATGATTCATCCTCAGAAATTTCATCTGAAGAAATCACTCAATTAGATAAAGTTGTTTTAAAACTTCCAATTTCATTACCTTATAATGAATCCAAGTGGCAGGAGCCTCAACAAGTTGATGGCCAGCTCCAAAAAGGTGATGCGTTTTATCAAATGGTAGAACAGAAAATGGAAGGGGATACGCTTTATACAACTATGGTTGCCAACCATTCTGCGCGTGAAAGTTTTCTTGAATTAGCAGAGATGGTCGACCAACACTTACAAAATGATTCTTCAAAACACGACCATTCCAAATCTAGTTTAATTAATTTACTGGTTAAAGAATACTGTGATTCCAAACAAACATTCGTTCTCTACATCATGGATTGGTCATCGGTGGATGTAAACTTTTCCACACCTTCGTATGCGTTATCAACGTATACACCTGAATTATTTTCCCCTCCAAAGGCTTGTTAATTTTTTTGACAGATTCAATGTAAACAATTCTGCATCGACAGAATTGTAAATTTTTTGTACTCAAATAAATTAATAAAAATGAAAAAGCTATGCTTTTTCCTTGTCCTATTTGTCGGTCTAGGAAATCAACTCATAGCACAAATGCCAAACGACCATGTATACATGGCAAAAAAGGATATTTGTGCTGCTCTTATGTATTCAAATATTTCTTGGAATCAATATTGGGAAAATACCTTATTCCGAGACAACTTAAATTTAGGAACTGTTACTACCCAATCCTATATGGTAATGGCATCCTACGGATTGACAGATCATACCAATCTAATTGCATCTCTTCCCTATGTACAAACCAATGCAAATGCAGGAAATTTATTGGGACAAAAAGGATTGCAAGATGCAGGACTTTGGGTGAAGCACCGCATGGATATTGCAAGAGGATTGAAAACTCATCTGGTAGCAGGACTTACAGTACCAGTAAGTAAATATGTTTCGGAATTTATGCCTTTATCCATTGGTAATCGAGCAAATGATTTGCAATTGCGCGGAATGTTGACCTATCAAATTCCAAATACAAAATTATATACCAATGCCGTATTGGGTTATCATGTGCGAGGTGTAAGTCAATTAGATCGTGATTCCTATTTAAATGGAAATAATATGATTAATACTTCTACGGCAGATGTTCCAGATGCCATGGAAGCAAGTTTTAAGGTTGGATATCTCAAATGGGATAATCAAATTGAATTATATGTTGATCATTTTGCTTGTGTATCAGGTGACAATATGCGCAGAAACGATATGCCATTTGTTACCAACAAGACCATGATGACAAGTGTGGGCCTTTATGGGAAGTATCAACCCAAAAATTGGGGTGTCAATGCACGTGTTCAACGTGTGATTCAAGGAACTAACACTGCCCAAATGACAACCTACTCGGTAGGATTATTGTATCAATTTACCTTATTGAAATAATCATGAAAAATATAAAATATTACTTATTCCTTCTTATTTCTTCCTTTTTCCTTTTAGAATCTTGTACCAAGTTAGAAGTTGAAAAAGTAGCAGAGCCTTATATACCTGCTTCTTTAAACGAGTCAGGTGGCAATTGGAATACATTTGTTTTGGCTAATGGATCAGAAATTTCAGTGGCTAAACCTTTGGAGGTGAAGGATCCTAATTATATAAAAGAATTAGATTCTTTGAAAAATAATGTAGTTGGTAAACTAAGTGCCGCACAATCACAAGCCGTGACTTATTGGGGAGCGGGTGCTGTTTACCGCTGGAATGAAATTGCGCGTGAATTAGCTGCTCGTTATAATTTACCACCAGCTGCGAATGCAAATGGTGTTTATCCGGTACCGGATGCTGCAAATCCCAGAGCAGATCCAATGTTTCCATTTGCTAATCCACCTTATACAGCTAGAGCATTGGCTTATTTAAGTGTAGCTCAATATGATGCATTGATTACTACCTGGAAGGCAAAATATACTTATAATCGACCTGCTGCATATACAGTAGATACTCAAATTAAAGCCTTGCTTCCTGCCTCTACTTTACCTGCTTATCCTTCTGAGGAGGCAGTGGTTGCTCAAGCATCTTATCAAATTTTGTTAGCCATGTTTCCAGGTGAGGCTGATTATTTGAAGTCGAAACTAGATGAAGCAAAAAATGTTGGTATTTGGGCTGGTAAAAATGTGACTTCTGATGTGACCGCTGGCTTAAAATTAGGTGCAGATGTAGCCACAAAAGTAATGGCGCGCGCTAAATCAGATGGAATGGGGGCAGCTAATAATCAAACTTTAGTTCCAGGCTTGATTGAGCATGCTAAAGCTACTGGAATCAATAATCCATGGACTTCTCAAGAAGCTCCAGCTCGTCCTCCGATGTTACCAAATTATGGAGCAGTAAAAACTTGGAATTTTGATCGAGTTACCTTGGAGAAAATTCGACCAGTGAAACCTTATGT
>JBEGQV010000211.1:0-3524 GCA_041180785.1 Bacteroidota bacterium
GGTCCATATCTTTTCTAATTTATCTGCCGGATGATTATTTTTTGCTCCACCTTCCATGAATTTTCCTTTCATTTTATCAATGGTCGCCTTATCTTTTTTACCCATGGCCTTTCGCAAAACATCGGCATCACCTTTAGTGAAATTGGCCAATTTTTGAGACAAAAGCATCACCTGCTCTTGATAAACAGTAATACCATATGTATCAGCCAAATACTCTTCCATTTCTGGTAAATCATATTCAATAGCTTCTCTACCGTGTTTACGAGCAATATAATTAGGAATATATACCATGGGTCCCGGACGGAACAAAGCATTCATGGCAATTAAATCAGAGAAACGGTCAGGTTTAAGATCTCTTAAATGCTTCTGCATACCAGCCGATTCAAACTGAAAAGTTCCATTGGTTTCCGCACGCTGATACAATTCATAAGTTGCTGGATCATCTAACGGAATATCATCTACAACGATATCAACACCATGATTCTTTTTGATTAACCGAACCGCTTCTTTTAAAATAGAGAGCGTTTTCAATCCCAAAAAGTCCATTTTAATAACTCCTGCATTTTCAATAACGCCACCATCAAATTGCGTAATCAACAAATTGACATCCTTGTTAGTTGCAACAGGCAAAATATCGGTTAGGTCAGAAGGAGCGATGATAATACCTGCCGCGTGAATGCCAGTACCTCGAACCGAACCCTCCAAGACCAATGCTTCGTCAATCACTCGACTCGCTAATCCACCCTGAGCTTTAATTTCTCGTAATTGCTTTACTTGTTCAATTTCATCCGCTGATAAACCTTCTTTATCGGAAAGCGAACCATCTCCTGTTAAAGGAGCATTCACAACTCGCTCTAAGGATATTTTGGGTTTTTCAGGTACTAATTTTGCTAAGGCATTGGAGTCTGATAAAGGTAAATCTAACACACGCGCTACGTCCTTAATCGACATTTTAGCGGCCATTGTGCCATAGGTCACAATATGTGCAACTTGGTTTTTACCATATTTATCCACAACATAGTCAATGACCTTTTGTCGACCCTCATCATCAAAGTCTGTATCAATATCGGGTAATGACTTACGATCTGGATTCAAGAAACGTTCAAAAAGCAAATCATATTTGATAGGATCAATGTTGGTAATCCCTAAACAATAGGCCACTACTGAACCTGCAGCAGAACCACGACCCGGACCCACATAAACACCCAAGTCTTTTCCTGCATTAATAAAATCAGCAACAATTAAGAAATAACCTGCAAATCCCATGGTTCGAATGGTATGCAATTCAAAATTGATGCGTTCTTCTTTAATTTGATCAATTTCACCGTACCGTTTTTTGGCACCTTCCCACGTAATATGTTCCAAATAATCGTCCTGAGAGGCAAATTCTAACGGAATTTGAAAATTGGGTAGCAACACATCTTTTTTCAACTCTAAGGTTTCAACCTTACCAACTATTTCATTGGTATTGTCAATCGCCTCAGGAACATGCGACCACAATTGGGTCATTTCTTCCGTTGACTTGAAATAAAATTGATCATTATAAAAGGCAAATCGACGGCCTTTTACATCCATATCGTTTTCTACATCTTTATAGGTAGGAGTGGACTGCTTTTCGCCCGTATTGATACACAATAAAATATCATGTGCATTTGCATCTTTTTGATCCAAATAGTGGGAATCATTTGATGCAATCACCTTTACATTATACTTTTTGGCAAATTTCAATAATACTTCATTAACCGTTTGTTGCTCTGGAATGAAGTGGTTTTGAACCTCGATATAATAATCTTCGCCAAATAAATCCAACCACCATTTAAATTCTTTCTCTGCGGCCTCTTCTCCATCTCTTAAAATGGCTTGAGGAACACTTGCACCTAAACAACAGGTAGTTGCAATTAAGCCCTTATGGTATTTTAAGACTAATTCTTTGTCAATTCGAGGATATTTGGAATACATTCCCTCCATAAACCCCAAGGAACAAAGCTTCACCAAATTTTGATATCCTTCTGGATTCTTTGCTAAAAACAATTGATGATAGCGTTTATCTTTTTGGTCTTTGGTAAACGATTGCTTGTGGCGATCGGCCACCACATAAAACTCACAACCCACAATCGGTTTAACACCATGCTTTCCTGCCTCAGAAACAAATTGAAAAACACCAAACATGTTTCCATGGTCAGTAATAGCCACTGCAGGCATATTATCTGCCTTGGCTTTCTTAAACATGGCAGAAATTTTAGAAGCCCCGTCAAGTAAGGAAAATTGGGAATGGTTATGTAAATGAGAAAATTGCATGGTTATTCAGTTGGGGCTTTGTCGAAAATTGAAGCGTTCAAAAAATCTAAAACAGGTTTTAGTAATTTGGCATATTCAATCACTTTTTCTAGAAAATTTTCTTGAATTAGTTCTTCATCCGAAAAATGCTTCCAAAAGAAAAATTGTTTTTGTTTTAATAATTCAAGGTAAGGATGATCTTCTGGGTAACCTTTTGGAGCCTTTTTCAAGGCCTCGCCTTGAAATTGACCAAAATTTGAAGCAAATTTTGGTTGGTTGATTAATTCCATCAGCTGTTTTCCATTATAATCTACTTCTTGTCGAAATTTCGCTAAATGTTCAGGTGCTGGAGCATACATACCACCACCAAGAAATGATTTACCTCCCGGTTCGATGTGCAAATAATAATCCATAAAGGGTGAATTCTTTCCTCCTTCCGAAAAAGCAGCTGAAAACCATGGTTTATAAGGTGCTTTGTCTTTAGAAAATCGAACATCCCGATAGATCCGAAACACACAATGTTTCACCTCAACACCCTGCATGTTTTCAAATTCAGAAAAATCTGAGATCAGTTCTGCAAGAACTCGTTCAAACTGAAGCTTAACTACTTCAAATTCCTTTTTATGATCTGCAAACCATTCGCGATTGTTATTAGTTTTCAAATCTGTTAAAAAGCGTAGTAGCTCTGTTGGAATGTGCATAAATTTTGTTTGGGGAAAGAATAACGAATTTAAAAAAAATATTAGGATTTTGGTAAAGAAAATGGTGGATATTTGAATGAATTTACTGATTTTTGTGAAATTTTTTTTGATAAAATTTATGCGCATCTTAACCGGAATTCAATCATCAGGTAGACCTCATCTTGGAAATATCCTCGGTGCAATCGTTCCTGCCATTGAATTATCAAAGCAATCGGGCAATGAATCATTTCTTTTTATTGCAGATTTACATACCTTGACTAGTTTAAAGGATGGAGAAGCCATTCGGAATAACACATTAGCCATTGCTGCTGCTTGGCTTGCTTTTGGTTTTGACACTGACAAGAATTTCTTTTATCGCCAATCCAAATTAGCAGCCTATCATACCGAATTAATGTGGTACTTGAACTGCTTTACACCCTTTCCGATGCTCGCCAACGCGCATAGTTTTAAGGACAAGTCGAGCAAATTAGCAGATGTTAATGCAGGTTTATTTACCTATCCCGTTTTACAAGCAGCTGATATAGTGCTTTACGATGCAAATATTGT
>JBEGQV010000212.1:0-20249 GCA_041180785.1 Bacteroidota bacterium
CTTCTTTCGAAAAAACATAGGAAGTTGAAACATTTGGTTTTGGCAAAAAATATGACTCTGGATTTTTCACCACCATGATTTTATTACTATTATCGTAATTTAAATTTTTGCCATGCTTATATCGTAAATTGGTGTTGGTTGATTTGTCCCCCACAATTTTTACTGGATTTTGTACGCGAATCATTCCATGATCAGTTGTAATTACAACCCGACCTTTTTTGGCATAAATGCGTTTTAAAAACTCAAAAAGTGCAGAATGTTGGAACCAACTTGCTGTTAAACTTCTGTAGGCAGATTCATCTGGAGATAATTGCTTAATGACCGACATATCCGTTCTGGAATGTGAAAGCATGTCTACAAAATTAAATACCACCACATTTAACTGATTATTCATCAAATTATTAAAGTTATCCAATAAATTTTTTTCATGCTGCTGATGTATAATTTTATGATAACTTGATTTAGCATTAATTTTTAAACGCTTCAGTTGTTCCTGCAAGTAAAATTCTTCATGTTGATTAAACCCTTCTTCATCTGTAGAATCACCTAAATCATTTACCCATTTATCACTGTATTTTTTTTGAATCTCGGCGGGCATCATGCCAGCAAAAATTGAATTTCTGGCATAGGCGGTTGTCGTTGGTAAAATTGAATAATAGGTATCCTCTTTTTCAGGTTGAAAATAATCACTCAATAGATTTTCTAAAATTTTCCACTGATCCAAACGTAAATTGTCGATTAGGATAAAAAACAAGGGACTTTTCTCATTGATGTGCGGAAATACATGCTTTCGCATCATGAGATGCGAAAGTATTGGGGTTTCTGAATCGGGTTGGTTTAACCATGATTCATACGACTGTTCGATGAATTTTGAAAATTGTTTGTTTGCTTCCGTTTTTTGATCCTGAAGAATAGGGGCCATCGATTTATTTTCCGTTAAATCAATTTCCAATTCCCAAAAGATTAATTTATTATAAATTTCGGCCCATTCTTTGGCCGTTAATTTGTTTTGATACTGTAAGGAAAGTTCTGCAAATTCTTGACGGTAATTGCTGTTGGTATGTACTTCTTCCAATTTTTTGCGCTCCATAATTTTTTTTACAGAAAGCAACAATTGACTCGGATTGATCGGCTTAATTAAATAATCAGAAATTTTAGACCCTATGGCACCTTCCATAATTTCCTCCTCCTCAGATTTAGTAATCATAACTACCGGAAGATTAGGTTTTTGTTTTTTGATTTCGACCAATACTTCAAGTCCCGACATCCCCGGCATGTTTTCATCTAGAAAAATCAAATCATATGAATGTTGCTGAACACGATCAATAGCGTCTAATCCTGAATTTACGGTAGAAACAGATAAACCCTTGCTCTCTAAAAAAAGGATGAGTGGCTTAAGTAAATCAATTTCGTCGTCCGCCCAAAGTATCGAATAGTTCATAAAGTATCAATTTCTGATTTAACTCTAATTTGGGAGTTTTATTGCAATCAAAAAAATTAATAATTGTTAAACCGATTAATTTCCTGAAAAAATATAAAAATTTTATATTTACTGTTGAATTTTACTTGATATGTCTACAGAAAATCCAATTCAGTTTACGGAGGATGCCAAAGCTTATTTTTTGAATCTTTTGTCGACTAATGCCTTTCCAGAACCCTTTCTTCGTATCGGAATGAATGGGGGTGCTTGCGGAGGTACCTTTGTCTTAGGCTTTGACAACAAAACTGAATTTGATGATGAATTTGAAATTGACCAAATACCTGTAGTGATCGATCGCCGACAGCTTTTATTTGTCATGGGTACGGAAATAGCCTTTGAATCTAGGGCAAATGGATTTTATTTACATAAACCGCAAAAAATATGAAATTTGCTGCTATAGATATTGGTTCAAATGCCGCTCGATTACAAATATCAAGTGTGTTAGATAATAATGGACAGATGTCTTTTAAACGTGTTGAATATGTGCGTTTTGCATTGCGTTTAGGACACGACGTGTTTACTACTGGCGAAATATCTCCAGAGTCGGAAGTTCGTATTTTTAAATTATTGCAGGCCTATAAATTGCTGATGGATTTACACGAAGTTCGCGATTTTGCTATTTGTGCAACATCGGCCATGCGAGAAGCCTCAAATGCTTCACAGATCGTTACCAGGATCCAAAAGATTTTGGAAATGAAAATTCACATCATTGATGGCAGTAGAGAGGCTGAATTAATCAACGATGTAGTCGTTCAATCGCTTCACCCTAAAAAGAATTATTTGCACATTGATGTGGGAGGTGGATCAACCGAATTAAACATTTATCGCAATCGCGAAAAATTAGCTTCTAAATCTTTTAAAATTGGTTCAGTTCGTTTGCTCGAAGGAAAAGAAAAGGAAGGAGATTGGGAGAAAATGAAAAAATGGATTGCCCTACAAAAAGAAGAAATTCAAGGTTCGATTTTAGCTGTTGGTACTGGAGGAAATATCAATAAATTGTATAATCTATCCGGACATGCTGATGAAACAAAAACGATTGGATTCGATGAACTCAATCAAATTTCGGATTTTGTTGCTTCACATTCCTATGAAGAACGTGTCCATAAATTACGACTCAATACCGACCGCGCTGATGTCATTGTTCCTGCAGCATCTATCTATTTAACCGCAATGCATGAAGCAGGATGTCAAGAAATATTTGTACCTGATCTAGGACTGAAAGACGGGATTATTCAGTTGTTGTATGACCGTTATCTTCGTAAGTTAAAAGTGGAAAATTAAAAATAACAAACTACAACAGTTCTAAAGTTCTACAGTTCTCAATTCACTATCCGATACAAAAATCCTAAGCTAATTGCTTGGGAAAACTGCCAATTCGGGTCTTGGTCCCGGTCTCGAAGAAGGATTGCCTGTAAATTGGCATTTACGTATTTATTTACCTTCATAGAGATGGTGGTATCAAAACGATGTACATAAGCGCCTGGGTAGCTTAAACGGAAGTAATCAAATAAACCCGAATATCTTGCCTTTAGGTTGATGTTTTCAAAGATATCACGATCGATATTAAAAATTAATTGAAGTACGAACTGGTTACGAATATTATCTCCAGGTTTTTCTAAACCATATAAACCCGCATTTGAAATTCTTTTGTCAAGCACAAATGTTTGTCGAAGTGAACCAATACCAAAACGCGAAAAGAAGTTCTTGTTTGGGTGCACTTCAAAACCCAAGGAAGAAGTAAGGTAGGCTGGGGCAAATAAACTTGAAACTAACGAATCTACAGGGATTCCCAAATAGTTTTTCTTTCCATATTCGTAACCTGTAAGAAATTGAGTTTGGAAGTTAGTTGAGCCAAAAAAGTCCCATTTGTTACTGATCCGATAACCAGCCTTGAACTCATAAAATATTCGATCGACGTTTTTTCGTAAACTTTGTGATTGATTTTGGAGGAATCCCAATTGCATGTTTAAATCACTGTTCAAACGCCATCCTGCATTATCAAATTTTGCACTATGGGTTAAAAACCATCCTCCGGCAAATGTGTTAGATCCACCTGATTTCCAGTTACTGCTGAAAGAGGATTGATTAAGGTTTGCTCCAATTTGAAAATCTTTTTTCCATAAACTTACGGGTGCGGCAGGAGCTAATGAGTCGGCAGGAATTGTTTCTGCCTGGACGCTGTTAGCTAGAAATAGTATGAACAATAAAAAAGAGCAATAAAATTTCATCCTGCAATTTACAAATTTTATCTAAAATTAGTTTTGTCCAATTTTGCTCAAAGTGATTTTTATTTCACCAGCAAAACTTTGATTAGGCGCTAATTCAAGTAAACCTTCAAACGTATTAAAGCAATCCGTATTTCCTGTCATTGGCTCTAGGGCAATACAGGATTCGTTTTCAGGACAAAAGGCGACAAAATACGGAAACTCTTCTGAACTAAAGCTTAATGCTAATTGAAGATTAGATTTGGTATTTTGTAAAGCAACGGAGTTGCTTTTCGACTTTTGTAATAAAAAAACATGATCCGGTTTTTCATTCATTAATTTCATTCCTTTTTCTGCATTAAATGATTCTGCTTTTAATGGAATCATCTGGCTATCGGATAGGTATTTTTCAATTGAGTTAAAATATAACGTCAAATCGTCTAAATTATTGCCCAATTGAAAATATGGATGCCAACCAATGGCAAATGGCAAAGGGGTGTTTCCTGTATTTTTACAAGCCATTGTAAACGTAAATAGACCATTTACTTGTAAGGAATAAGTCAAATAGGCTTCAAACGGAAATGGATATCCTTCGAAGTTACCCTGGGCCTGCGCACAGAGGGTTATACTTGCCATTTCTTCATTTTTGGTTTGTTGCACAATTGAAAATTTCTCACGTGCCATGAACCCGTGAATGGCATTACCTAAGTTTTTTTCATTGATTGGAAGTTGGTAGTTTTTTCCTAAAAACGAATAATTACCATTTCGAACTCGATTCACCCATGGAGTTAATAACCCACTTGGATAGAACGGATTTTCACCTAATGAATACGTTTGTTGGTAAGGGATGGTGATTATTTCATGGACCTCTTCAGCTGCTTTTAGTTTCAAGGAAATTAATGTGCCTCCAATACTCGCATTGATGGTTGCTGACTCTTTCGTTACTGGATTCAGAATAGTTATCATCTGATCTCCATTTAGTTCATTTATTTGTATATGCATTATTTCTACAATTATAATATTCTACAATTCTACAGTTCTACAATTCTTAGCCTCAATTCCCAAACCAAATAAAGCAAAGTCATATTTAACAGGATCAATTGGATCGAGTTTTTTAAGTTCATTGGTTAAATCTACAGCTAATTTCCATGAGGCTGGTGTAGAGGGTATTAAACCCAGGATTTCTGCTTGTCGCTGTACGTGTACATCTAATGGACAAATTAATTGCCTAGGTTGTATGGTCTTCCAAATTCCTAAATCAACTCCATTCGAATCTTTTCTGACCATCCATCGTAAAAACATGTTAATTCGTTTGCAGGCCGATTTACTCGCAGGTCTGGAAATATGTTTTTTGGTTCGAGGCAACAGCCATTCGTCGTTAAAAAAATAGGTGTAAAAGTTATTTAAGGCCTTTTCGGTGTTGATCTCATTTTCTGAAAAATCGATGGTAAATGCAGCTTCAAGACTCGAGTGGTTTTTGTAATGTCTTTGGAAAAAATGTAAGAAATAAAGTGTATCCGGATATTGAAACGTGCGATGTTTAAATTGCTCAAATCGTTTTAGGTCTTTTTCTTCAAATTGTTGAATGAATTGAAATGGATTACCATCCATTAGATCGATTAACTCATGTGCTTTTTTTAAAATGGTTTTTCGTTGTCCCCAGGATAAAATGGACACCCAAAATCCCATAATTTCTTGATTTTGAAAATCAGAAAATAAATGAGGAATGCTAATCGGATCGTGTGCAATAAAGTCAGTTTGATTAAATTGTTGAAATTTCTCATTCAACAATTTTTGCACGTCGCGTTTCATTTTCTTCCAAAAAAGAATGAGACTACTTTAGAAAGTAAGGAAAAGAACCAAACCAAAACTGTTGACACGAGCGTAAAAGCTGCGATAAACGGGTAGGATAGTATAAAAAATATTTCAAATATTACCTGTCCGGTGGTGATGGGTCTTTTTTGTCTAGGCATTTTATTGTACTAAATAGCTAATTTCTGCTCGAATTCGTTTTTCTACTGCATTTAATTTTTCAAATGCCTTTGGCGAAATTTTGATCACAACTTTGGGATCATTGTTGGGAAGTCGACCGACTACTTTCACCCAAATACTTTGGTTATTAGCCAAGTTTTTCACTAATACTAGGGTGCCAATTGGAGCTGATTTGTGTAAAGCTAAGTATTTGCCCGAGTTGTCGGGTACATCAATTAATTCAGCAATTCCAGTTTCAATGGTTTTTTTAATGCCTTCTGATGCTGGTGCTGATACAACTTCTGCTGGTTTAGGAACTTCCACAGGAATCGTCATATCGATTTTTCCTTCAGTTTTCTTGTCTTGTTTAGTTGTAGGTGTTGGCAAAGTAGCTACTTGTTCAATGCCTGGTTCCTTGATAATCAATCGCTGACCCTCTTGCAATTTATCTGATTTTAGGTTGTTCCATTTTCTTAATTGCGCCATGGTCACCTTGTATTGATTGGCAATGGTCAATAAACCCTGCTTGGGTAAAACGATGTGAATATTGTCCGTGTTTGCATTTGTAGCAACAGGTTTTGCATTTTCTTTTATTTCAGGTTCTGAGGCGGCCACTGGCTTGTCAATATTTTTCAGAATACTTGGACTTTCCTCTAAATAATGCAATGGGATATAAACAATTTCCCCGGATTTTACGGGAATGTCCGTTTCGGGATTCACCTGCTTAAATTCTGTAAGTGATAAATTGTATTTTTTTAATACAGAAAAAAGAGTTTGCTTGTTGCCTAGTTTGTAGACAATAAAGGTTTTGTTATTTTCCTTTTTTACACCCAGGGAGTCGACCTTGTTGGCTACAAGTTGTGTGCTCAAACAAACAAATAAAAGAAGGTATGCGTAAGACTTATTCATTGTCTAAAATAATCAATTCGTTTTTGTTTTTGGTATAAATGATCAAGTTTTCAAAAACTTGAAACGTATGATGACCCATTAATTCATTCGATTCAATTTGGTCTTCAAATAAAGTATGAAACGACAAATTACATACTTTTAGTTTATTTACCCAAGTATTTTCGTAAAGATAGTAAGAAAAAATCAGCTTGTTGTCAGCTTCTAAATAATCGATTGCTTTATCAATTTGTTGGTTGAATTTTTTGTCAAAAAATTCTTTAAAATCTTTAAAGTAGACTTCTAGCGATGAATAATGACTAGGAGTATTTATTGTAAAAATTTGACTCGCTAATTGATTTGTATACAATTTGTTTGAAAAAATATCCATTTTTTCAAAAACCGTTCCGGTTTTTAAATCGATTTTCAAAACACCTTGTGAGATAGGATTTTTTCCTTGTTCTATAATTGAAAAAAAACCATAATGTTCCGCTGCATCAATCCAGCTATAAATAAGGGAGCTTTCAAAAGGGTTGGCGATTTCTGAGCAATGTTT
Source organism: Bacteroidota bacterium (assembly GCA_041180785.1). Taxonomy (GTDB): domain Bacteria; phylum Bacteroidota; class Bacteroidia; order Cytophagales; family Spirosomataceae; genus Sandaracinomonas. Next base: position 7,097 of record JBEGQV010000212.1, read on the forward strand.
CGTTTTTAAATGTACAACAAACCATCTTTTCACTGAATTTTCTGAAATATCTACCCAAATAAATGGATTGTTTTTTGAGCCAAAATAGCTTATATGCTGAATAATACCCGGAAAAAGATGCTTAAAAATGGGTTTCAAAATGATTTTTCAGAAATTTATATGCAAATTTGGTGAAAATTGTTCATTAAAATGAATTCTCAACAGTCTGTTCTTGCAATTATTCCAGCACGATTTGCTTCCACTCGTTTTCCAGGTAAACCTTTGGTAGAAATTTCGGGAAAAACAATGATCCAACGTACCTATGAACAAGTATGTAAGGTTGGGAATTGGGCAGACGTTATCATTGCCACAGATGATGAACGCATTCAAGCGCATGTTTTGCAATTTGGGGCACGTGTACTAATGACTTCTTCGCAACATTTAACCGGTACCGATCGTTGTGCAGAAGTTCTTCAAAAATGCGGTTTAACAGTCGATTATGTCGTAAATATTCAAGGCGATGAGCCATTTATCGATCCGAAACAAATCCAAGCACTTCGGTCTGGGTTTGATAATAGACCGGAGTTGGTTACCTTGATCAAGAAAATTGCTGATTTAGGAACTTTGTTTAATCCAAATAATCCAAAAGTAATTGTGGATGCAAATAAACAAGCGATTTATTTTTCTCGACAAACCTTGCCTTATCTTCGGAATGTTCCACAAGATCAGTGGCTGAGTCATGGGGTTTTCTATAAGCACATTGGATTATATGCTTATCGTGCCGATATTTTGCCAAAATTGTCACTATTAAAGCCTTCTCCATTAGAATTGGCGGAGTCGCTTGAGCAGTTGCGTTGGATTGAAAATGGGTATCAGATTCAAACAGTGGAAACCAACATTGAAACGATTGGTATCGATACACCAGAGGACCTAGTACGGATTAAGGAATTGGGTTTAATTTCTTGATTTTATCCTATTATTTTCTCTAAAAAGCCGTAACTTTGCGGTAATATGCAAAAGCCATCAGTTAGAGAAGTTTTACAGAATCGAATTTTAGTATTGGATGGGGCCATGGGCTCTTTGATTCAAGAATATAAATTGACGGATGCCGATTATCGCGGTGAGCGCTTCAAGGATTTTCCGCATGAAGTGAAAGGCAATAATGACCTACTTTCCATTACGCGTCCAGATGTCATTCAAGAAATTCATCGTAAATACTTTGAAGCGGGTGCAGATATCGCAGAGACTAACACGTTTTCTTCTACTTCCATTGCCATGGAAGATTATCATATGGAAGATTTGGTGTATGAACTAAATGTTGAATCAGCTAAAATTGCGAAGGAAGTTGCCGATTCATTTACGGCAAAAAATCCTAACAAGCCGCGTTATGTAGCGGGGTCAATGGGTCCAACCAATCGAACGCTATCTCTTTCACCGGATGTAAATGATCCGGGTTATCGTGCTATTACATTTGATCAATTGGTGGAAGCCTATACAGAACAAGTAAGAGGCTTAGTAGATGGTGGAGTTGACTTGTTATTAATCGAGACCGTTTTTGATACCCTGAATGCAAAGGCGGCCTTATTTGCCATTGATCAGTTTTTCAAAAATCATCCCGAAAAAGAATATTTACCCGTGATGGTTTCGGGAACGATAACTGATCAGTCGGGAAGAACCCTTTCTGGACAAACCACTGACGCATTCTTGACTTCTGTATCGCACATGCCATTGTTGAGTGTGGGAATCAACTGTGCCTTAGGAGCAGATTTGATGCGTCCGTATGTTAAGACATTGTCTGATAAATCACCATTCTTTGTTTCTGCTCACCCAAATGCTGGTTTGCCTAATGAAATGGGAGAATATGACCAGAGTCCGGAAGAAATGGCAGAAATCATTGATGATTTCTTGAAAAATGGATTGGTCAATATCATCGGAGGATGTTGTGGAACAACTCCAGCTCACATTGCAAAAATTGCCGAAGCTGCCGCAAAATACAAACCTCACCAAATTCCTGAGACAAATGTTAACCAGAAGTTGTCGGGCTTGGAACCTTTGGAAATAACTCCATTAACGAATTTTGTAAATGTCGGGGAGCGATGTAATGTAACTGGTTCAAAGAAATTTGCACGATTAATTCGTGAAGAAAAATTTGAAGAGGCAATTCAAATTGCGCGTGACCAGGCGGAAGGTGGGGCACAAATTCTAGATGTCAATCTGGATGAGGGAATGATTGATGGCGTTACCATGATGCCTAAGTTTTTAAACTTGTTAATGGCAGAGCCTGATATTTCAAAATTACCTTTAATGATTGATTCTTCTAAATGGGAGGTTATCGAAGAGGGTTTGAAATGTGTTCAAGGAAAATCTATTGTCAATTCTATTTCCTTAAAAGAAGGCGAAGAAAAGTTTATTGAATTAGCGCATAAAATAAAACGATATGGCGCTTCGACTGTTGTGATGGCCTTTGATGAACAAGGACAGGCAGACAACTACGAAAGAAGAATTGAAATTTGTACGCGCGCGTACAAAATATTAACCGAGCAAGTTGGATTTCCAGCACAGGATATCATTTTTGATCCCAATATTTTAACAGTAGCAACGGGTATTGAAGAACATAATAATTATGCAGTAGACTTTATCAAAGCTACTAAATGGATTAAAGAAAATCTACCTTTAGCTAAAGTTTCAGGAGGTGTTTCAAATATCTCATTCTCTTTTAGAGGCAATGAACCTGTTAGGGAGGCAATGCATACCGTATTTCTGTATCACGCTATCAAAGCAGGCATGGATATGGGAATTGTTAATGCATCACAATTGGGTGTTTATGATGAAATCCCACAGCCATTAAGAGATTTATGTGAGGATGTTTTACTAAACCGAAATCCTGATGCTACCGAAAAATTAGTCGCTTTTGCTGAAACAGTAAAATCATCCGGAAAGGAAATAGTTGTTGACCTTGAATGGAGGAATTTACCAGTCAATAAACGTTTGGAACATGCCTTGATCAAAGGTTTGACAGAATTTATTGATGAAGATGTAGAAGAAGCAAGATTGCAGGCAAATAAGCCCATTGAGGTTATTGAAGGTCCTTTAATGGATGGAATGAATGTGGTAGGTGATTTGTTTGGAGAAGGTAAAATGTTTTTACCTCAAGTTGTAAAGTCGGCCCGTGTAATGAAAAAGGCGGTCGCTTATTTATTACCATTTATTGAGGCGGAAAAAGAAGGAACTGAAAGTTCATCTGCAGGAAAAATATTATTGGCAACTGTAAAAGGCGACGTGCATGATATTGGTAAAAATATCGTAGGTGTTGTATTGGCTTGTAACAATTATGAAATCATCGATTTAGGTGTAATGGTTGCTTGCGATAAGATTTTAGCAGCTGCAAAAGAACACAATGTGGATATAATTGGTTTGTCAGGATTGATTACGCCAAGTCTAGATGAAATGGTATATGTGGCCAAAGAGATGGAGCGACAAGGATTTACCATACCTTTATTAATCGGTGGGGCAACTACATCTCGAATTCATACGGCAGTGAAAATTGATCCGCATTATTCGGGTCCAGTGATACATGTATTAGATGCTTCTCGGTCAGTACCGGTGGCAGGAAGATTGTTGCAAAGCGATTTATCTCAGCAAGAAATTTTTAATGAAATTAAAAAAGAATATGCGGAATTGAGGGAGGCACATGCAAATCGTCAACAAGATAAAAATTACCTGACTATCCAACAGGCAAGGGAAAAGCAAAAAACAATTGATTGGTCGGATTTTAAAGCGCAACAACCTACCTTTTTAGGTTCAAAATATTTGAACGATTTTCCACTAGACCAAATTGTTCCTTATATTGATTGGACACCATTTTTCTCAACTTGGCAATTATCTGGAAAATATCCAAAGATTTTTGAAAATCCGATAGTTGGCGAAGAGGCTAAAAAACTTTTTGCTGATGCACAAAAGATGTTGAAAAAAATTGTAGCTGATAAATGGTTGACAGCGAATGCTGCGGTAGGATTTTTTCCAGCAAACGCTTTTGGTGATGATATCATTCTTCATGATTTTGTACAAAAAGAGCAATCAGTTCCTTGTGAGAAGCATGGAGAACACAAGCAGGTTACTTTTGAGATCATTCAAAAGGACGAAACCTCAGATTCAACGAAATGGTTACATCATTTACGTCAACAAGGATTAAAAGCGAGTACTTTACCTAACTATTGCTTAAGTGATTTTATTGCACCTCTCGGAAATGAGGTGGATTATATCGGTGCTTTTGCTGTGACAACCGGATTGGGCATTGAAACGAAACTAGCAGAATTCGAAAAAGAACATGATGATTATAACAGCATTATGTTGAAAGCTTTAGCTGATCGATTAGCGGAGGCATTTGCAGAATTGCTACATGAAAAAGTTCGTAAAGAATATTGGGCTTATGCAAATGAGGAGCATTTGAGTAATGAAGAATTGATAAGTGAGAAGTACCAAGGTATTCGCCCAGCTCCTGGATATCCAGCTTGTCCAGATCATACGGAAAAAGTAAGATTATTTGAATTATTGGAAGTAGAAAAACATACAGGAATTTCTTTGACAGAAAGTTTAGCCATGTATCCCGCTTCTTCAGTTTCTGGATTTTATTTTTCACATCCCAAAAGTACATATTATGGATTGGGTAAAATTGCTAAAGATCAAGTAGAGGATTATGCTAAGCGTAAGGGAATGAGTGTGGAAGATGTTGAAAAATGGTTAAGTCCAGTGTTGAATTATCAATAAATTGACATGACAAAAATTACAGAATATTTTAATCAAGCCAAGGGGAAGACCTTATTTTCTTTGGAAATTATTCCACCAATGAAAGGTTCGAATTTTGGCGAATTGATGCAAAATATTGAGCCATTGATGGAATTCAACCCTCCATTCATTGAAGTTACCTATCATCGAGAGGAATATATTACCAAGGAAATAGATGGCCAAACAAAACGTATACCTATTCGTAAAAGACCAGGTACATTGGGAATTTGTGCGGCAATTATGCAAAAATTTAAGGTAGAGGCTGTACCACATGTGATTTGTGGTGGATTTACAAAAGAAGAGACGGAAGATTTCTTAATCGATTTGCATTACCTGGGTATTGAAAATATTTTAGCGCTTCGGGGAGATCAAGAGAAAGGGGAGTCGCATTTTATTCCAAAATCGGGTGGACATGCTTATGCGAATGAGTTGGTTGAACAAATATCTGCCATGAATCAGGGTAAATTGTTGTATGAGGAAACCGAGTCATTTCCAACAAACTTTTGTGTCGGTGTTGCAGGTTACCCTGAAAAACATTTCGAAGCGCTTTCATTGGAAGAAGATTTACAAAATCTAAAACGCAAGGTGGATGCAGGGGCTGATTATATTGTAACGCAAATGTTTTTCGAAAACAGCAAATATTTTGATTTTGTGCATAAATGTAGGGCAATCGGAATCAATGTGCCTATTATTCCGGGATTAAAACCTTTGTCAACTGCTCGTCAACTGCAAATATTACCTGAAATTTTCTTTTTAGATATCCCAGAAGATTTGCAAAAAGCGGTAAAGGCATGTTCTGCCCCAGAGCAAATTAAGCAAGTAGGTATTGAGTGGACCATTGCACAAGGAAGAGAATTAATGAAGGCTGGTGTACCTGCGCTGCATTTTTATACGATGAGTAAATCAGATAATGTCCAAGCAATAGCCAAATCCTTATTTTAAAAACGTATGAAAGTGTTGGTCTATGGTGCCTCGGAAAATCCAGAAAGATATTCCTATAAAGCAGCAGAATTGCTCTTGAAATATAAGCATGAAATTGTTTTAGTGGGACATCGTGATGGACAAGTTTTTGGGCAGTCCATTCATAAACAAAAACAATTTGATCCTGTTGATACGGTTACTTTGTATGTCGGACCTAAAAATCAGGACGGCTTATTAGATTATCTAAAAGTTTTAAAACCTAAACGTGTGATTTTTAATCCTGGAACAGAAAATTCAGAATTGGAGAAGGCATTAGAGGCTTTAGGTATTCTAGTAGAAGAGGCCTGTACACTTGTATTATTGCATACAGGCCAATTTTAACTACAATTGGATCAATTTGAATTCAAATTCTTCCATGATAATATTTGCTAATAATTTTTTGCAGGCATTTGTAACGATTTCACTTGCCTCTGCTTCTGAATTTGCTTCCACTTGCAATTGAATGTGTTTGCCAATTCGTACGTCAGCCACTTGATTGATTCCTAAGTTTTGAAGACCAATTTTTACAGCTTTTCCTTGTGGATCAAGGATTTCTTTTTGAGGCATTACGTTGATTTCTGCTAAAAATTTCATTTTTGACGGCTATTTAAGATATAAAGTATTCCAGATAATAGGATGTAACTGATCACGATTAAAGGAATAGCTACAAATTTAAGCAATAATACGCTTATGACACAGAAAATTAAAAAAATGTATCGCATTTGATTGGCGTTCCAAGCAAATGATTTGAATTTAAATGCAATCAAGGGTAATTCGGATACCATTAAATAACTCATCAAAATGGCATAAATCAATAGTCCATTAAAATGTAAAAAATAAACAGCGAATGCTGGTTGGAAGCTTAAAATTAATGGGATAGAAGCAATAAATAGACCATTTGCTGGTGTAGGTACCCCAATAAATTGATCAGATTGCCGTGTATCAATGTTGAATTTAGCCAGTCGATATGCTGAAGCCAGCGCCAAGGCAAAGACCATATAGGGTTTGTAAAATCCGCCTAGTCCATAATAACATAAACTTGTGCATGATTTTTCTACTAAATGCAATAACATAAAACTTGGAAGTACGCCAAAGGATACCATATCAGCCAAGGAATCTAATTGTTTACCAATTTCTGAATAGGCATGCAGGAGTCGTGCCAAAAAGCCATCAAAAAAATCGCAAACTAAGGAGATGCCAATGCAATAGGAGGCCCATAAAAGGTTACCTTGCATGACAAACACAAGTCCCAAACAGCCTGCTAATAAATTACCGAGGGTTAATAGATTAGGTATTTCTTTTTTGATGTTCATTCGAATCGTACAAAAGGATTAAATTGTTTTTCGTCACCGATCTTGGTAGGTCCTCCATGACCCGGATAAACGATGACTTCATCAGGTAAGGTATAAAATTTTGTCTGGATGCTTTTTACTAAATCATCATGGTTACAATGAGGAAAATCGGTTCGACCAATACTTCTTTTAAAAAGGACATCGCCAGAAAGTAAAATCTTATCAGATTCAAAATAGAAGGCCACATGTCCGGGTGCATGCCCAGGAACAAATAATACTTTTGGCGACAAACCGCCAAAAGTTACCTCTTGTTCTTCGTCAAGATAAAAATCAATTTCGGTTTCTTGAAAATGCGGAAATCCGTAAAACATGGCTCTATTTTTTACATCATGCAGAATAACCGTGTCTTTTTGGTGTAGACCAAACGGGATTTTGTAAATTTCTTTTAAAGCCTGTACACCTAGTACATGATCCACATGGGCATGTGTATTGATGATGGATTTTGGGGTAATATTATTTGTAGAAATAAATTCTCTGAGCGTATTTCGTTCTTCAAAGGTATAGCAACCGGGGTCTATAATGAGTCCGTCTCCTTGTTTATTCCACACCACATAGGTGTTTTCTTGAAAGGCATTAAAACAAAATGATTTAACTTGAATCATCCTCAAAATTTGTAAAAAAATGTTGAAAATGGAAATTACCGACCCAATAAAAAGATACAAGGCTTTTTATGTAGATCAGGAATTTGTGATTTCCATTGTTGAATGGTTAATGTTTTTGAAAAGCTTTCTTCACTTTTGATGTCGGCAGAAATACTTAATAAGGTTTCCGGGTGACAATTTTGCATTAAATCCTCAAACATCGCATTGTTTCGATAGGGTGTTTCCATAAAAATCTGCGTTTGTCCAGATTTTAACACTTCTTTTTCTAGAATTTCTATTCTTTTAATTCGATTGGGTTTTTCGATGGGTAAATATCCATGGAAAACAAAACTTTGTCCAGAAAATCCGGAAGCCATTAGGGCTAATAGGATAGAAGATGGTCCCACGAGTGGTTCCACTTCAATATTCATTTGATGTGCTAGTTGTACGGCCAATGCTCCCGGATCTGCCACACCCGGACAACCTGCCTCAGAAAGTACACCAAGATGTTTGCAATCGCTATTTTTTAGGTTCTGCAAGATTTTTTTGATATCTAAAATTTTACTGTCTTTGGTTAATTCGAAAAATTGCAAATCATCTATTTTTATGCCCAATTTCATCTCACTGATAAATCTTCTTGCTGTTCGCACATTTTCTACTAAAAAATGTTTACAAGCTAAAAGAGCATCACAAATTTCCACCGGAAGAGTTTTGGTAGCTGTTTGCTCAGCAATTGGACAAGGAATTAAAAACAATTTCATATAATTTGCTGAAGGGCTTTTAAAAATTCTTCGGGTTGGTCGGCCTGCACCCAATGCCCTGCATTGGGTATTTCAATGATTTCGAAATTTGGAAAAATTTCAGCAATGATGCGATGATCTTCTGGTAAAATGTAATGGGAGTCTTCTCCTTTAATAAAAAAAATAGGCGTTTCGGAGGGATTTCGATGAAATAACTCATGTCCTACCACATCAATGTTTTTGGTGATGACCTTTAAATTGATTCGAAAGGCAAATTCATTGTTTTCGTTTCGGTAAAGATTTTTTAGCAAAAATTGGCGAACACCTTCTTTTTCTTCAAATCGTTTTAAATGCTCATTTGCTTCTGTTCTGCTTTGCAGATTTTTCAAGTCGATGGAATTGAGTCCATTTAAAATCTGTGTGTGATGAACGGGATAAAATTTCGGAGCAATGTCTACCACAATTACTTTTTGGGCAATTTGGGGATAATTTAATTCAAATTGCATCACTACTTTACCTCCCATAGAATGCCCGATTAATATCGGGTTTTCTAGCGAGTGTTCATCGATGAATTCTTTTAAATCGGCTGCCATGACCATGTAATCAAATTCATCTGACCAAGGACTCTGTCCATGATTTCGTTGGTCGAGTAAAAACACCCGATGGGTTTCGCCCAATTGTTTAGCAATGCCTAACCAGTTGTCAGAAGTGCCAAAGATTCCATGAAGAATTACAATGGGGGTGCCTGTATCACCTACTTGTCTGAAAAATAATTTCATTTGAAATAAATGGCTTTTTCTTGTTGTTCTATGGTATGTCCAATTTTCCAAAAACGTTGTTCATTGGACTGCATGACTTTTTCAAAGGTATCCGTAAATGCCTGCTCAACTGCGATTAATAAACCGCCTGATGTTTGAGGGTCGGCTCCAATATAAGTTAAATGTATGTCTTGTAGGTCGGCAATTCGGTGTTGATAAGAGGCAAGATTTCTTTTTGTTCCACCCGGAAAACAATCCTGCTGTAAATAATTTGTTACATTAGGAAGGGTTGGGAAACTTTTAGGGAAGATTTCAGCAGAAACACCTGAACCATCGCACATTTCAATCAAGTGACCAAATAAGCCAAATCCGGTCACATCTGTTAATGCTTTCACATATTCGAGTGGTCCGATAATAGCTCCAATTTTATTCAATTCTTCCATTTGGTCTACTGCAGTTTCTAAATCCTTCACATCCAAGATGTTTCTTTTTTGAGCAGTGGTTAAAATGCCAACGCCAAGTGGTTTGGTAAGATATAAAGAACAGTTGCTTGTAGCTGTATTGTTTTGTTTTAAGTGGTCTTTTTTTACTTTTCCTGTAACGGCCAATCCAAAGATTGGTTCTGGGGAGTCGATGGAATGTCCACCTGCTAGTGGTATACCAGCAGCAAGACAAGCATCTCTTCCACCATTAATCACTTCTTTGGCTACTTCTGGAGCTAATTTATCGATGGGCCAGCCTAATATTGCGATGGCCATCATGGGAGTTCCTCCCATGGCATAAATATCAGAGATGGCATTGGTTGCTGCAATTTTCCCAAAGTGGTAGGGGTCATCTACAATCGGCATAAAAAAATCCGTAGTGGAAATAACTGCTTCACCATTTCCCCAATCAAATGCGGCTGCATCATCTTTACTTTCGTTTCCCACTAATAAATCATTCCAACTGGTTTTCTGATCCGTTTGGATGATTTTTTCTAAAATTTGAGGAGATATTTTACATCCACAACCAGCTCCATGGGAGTAGGAAGTTAATTTTATGGGATTTTCTTCGTCTTTCATTGAATTAATTTGATGCAAAATTATTCTTTAAAAAGTTAAAAATTAATTTTCTGTTAAGAAAATCCTTAAAATGTGATTTTTCAGGCATTATAAGTGTAAATTTTATAATAAAATATTTGTTTAGTACTAAATGTCAGGCTTTTGTGGCAAAAGGAAAAATATAACTTTTTGGAGTATTTAATTTTTATAAGTTAATTTGCATTGTCAAACTAAAATTCATTTTATTACTAAATTCCAAATTTATGCAGAAAAGGTTTACGTTTAAATCTGTATTGTTGGGTGCAATTTTTGCACTGATTGCAATACTGCCATCTGGGCGTGCATTTGCTCAGGGATCTACAACGGCTGCTTTAGCGGGTGTTGTTGTGGATGAGAAGGGAGAAGGTCTTCCGGGTGCTACAGTAATTGCTATTCATGAGCCAACAGGTTCACGTTATGGTGGTTCTACACGTGCTGATGGTCGTTTCAACATTGTGAACATGCGTGTTGGTGGTCCATACAAAATCACTGTAACTTTTGTGGGTTACAAAGATGCTGTTCAAAACGGTGTTGTATTAACGCTTGCACAAGAGCTTCGCCAAAACTTCAAATTAGAAGTTAATCAAGCGCAATTAGAAGAAGTTAAAGTAGTAGCTTCTCGTAGTTCGGTGATTAACTCTGGTAGAACAGGTGCTGCAACAACGGTTGGTAATTCACAAATTACTACCTTGCCTACCTTGAACCGTTCATTAGGTGATTTTGCTCGTTTAGATCCACGTGCAAATGGTTTGAACTTTGCCGGTAGAAATGCTTTGTACAACAATATTACAGTTGATGGTGCTTATTTCAATAACGCATTTGGTTTACAATCCACAATTGGTTCTCAAGCAGGTGCTTCCCCAATATCTGTTGATGCGATTGATCAATTTCAAGTGTTAATTGCTCCTTACGACGTACGTCAGGGTATGGCAACTGGTGCAAATATTAATATTGTTACTAAATCAGGTACCAATAACTGGACAGGTTCTGGATATTATTTTGGTACTAATGAAGGTTTAGTAGGAAATAAGATTGGTGATGTAACTAATCAATATGGTAAATTTCAAAGAGGTCAATTTGGAGGTCGTGTTGGTGGTGCTATTATCAAAAACAAATTATTTGTTTTTGGTTCATTTGAGCAAGAAAATGAAACAACACCTGGTTCAAATTTTGTTGCAAGAGCTTCTTCAGCTACTCAATCAGCAAGTGAATCTCGTGCACTTCAAGCAGATATGGATCGTTTAAAAGATTTCTTAAAAACGAAGTTCAACTATGATCCAGGAGCTTACCAAGGTTATGATAAGGAGAAGTATTCTCAAAAAATTAACTTACGTTTAGATTGGAACATTTCTGACAAACATAAGTTTAATTTCAAGTACAATTACTTACGTTCTTATTCAGATATTAGCCCATCCTCATCTGGTTCTTTGACGAATGGTCGTTCTCCATCTTCTCAAGTGTTGCCTTTCCAAGGTATCATGTACCGAATTAACAATAACTTAGATTCGTATATTGCTGAATTGAACTCAACGTTCTCTTCTTCGGTAGCTAATAACTTAACAGTAGGTTATACACAAATGCGTGACTTCCGTCAATCGCCAGTAAATAATACGCCATTCCCAACAGTGGATATCGGTAATGGTGATTTAACAGAATTAACGACTTTCGGTTATGAGCCATTTTCTGCTAATAACATCTTAAATTCAGATATTTTCCAAATTTCTGACAACTTAACGATCTATAAAGGAAAGCATGTTTGGACTTTAGGTGCTGCATTTGAAACAAATTCATTTAGCAATGGTTTTGCACCTAATTATTATGGAGCTTACCAGTTTAAATCAATAGATGATTTTATTAAAAATGCTTCAGGTGATGCAACTGTATTACCAGTAAGATATCAGCAACAATGGTCAAACTATTCTAGTTTCCCATTTGCTGAAATGAAAGGTTCTACCTTGTCTTTCTATGGTCAAGATGAAATCACAGCGGCAAAAGGTTTGAAATTAACGTTTGGTCTACGTGGTGATGGAACTTCATTCCCTGTATCTCAAGAGGCAAAATATAATAATACATATGTTTCAGGTTTAACATTCAGAGATGGTGCTAAAATAGAATCAACTAATAAATTCCCAGATTTTACCTTATTGTGGTCTCCTCGTTTTGGATTTAACTGGGATGTGAAAGATGATAAAACAACTCAGATTCGTGGTGGTTTAGGTATTTTCTCGGGTCGTGTTCCTTATGTTTGGTTATCAAACCAATTGTCGAATAATGGTGTATTATTTGGTTCAGAAAACTTAACTTCTGCAGCTGATATGAAAGCACATCCATTTAATCCTAATGTTGATGCATATAGACCTGCCTTGACAACAGATATTAAACCGTTAGCTTATAACTTAGCAATTACAGATCCGAACTTTAAATTCCCTCAGGTATTTAGATCAAATCTTGCAATGGATAAGCAATTTGGAGATGGTTGGATATTAGGTTTAGAAGCTATTTATACCAAAGACATCAACGCAGTGTATTTAGAGAACATCAACTTGCCAAATGCGTTAGCAAAAGCAGTAGGTGCAGATAACCGTCCGATTTGGTATATTCCAACAAATGGAATTCCATCAAATACAAAGAATAACCAAATTTATGGAAACAATAAAGGTGTAAATGCACCAGCAACCGGTAACTCTGTTACAAATCCAAATATCTCTGATGCAATCTTAATCAAGAACACAGATTTAGGTTATTCATATGCATTTACTGCTTCAATATCTAAATCATTTGAAAATGGTTTATTTGCAAGCTTAGCCTACACAAATTCTGATTCTCGTTCAGTAAATGATGGTGGCTCAATTGCTCAATCACAATGGAGAGATCGTGTGGTTTCAGGAGATCCAAATGCAAATGTATTAGGTTATTCTT
>JBEGQV010000213.1:0-7091 GCA_041180785.1 Bacteroidota bacterium
CTCTTCCCACTTTCTTTAAATTGCCCATGTTAACAATTCCAAGGCTGATCGTCAAGAAAATAATTGGGTTGATAAATAATTTCACTAAACTGATAAAAACACCTGAAAAAACTTCCGAAACGCTAGGTCCAACCGCTAACTCCGCCCCTAAAAACGAATAGGTGAATTTTTCATTTAATACCTTATAAAGAGCCCAATCTTTGTGAAAATGACCAATCAAAATACCAAGTAAAACACTTAGAAGGACATAAAAAGTCAGATTGTGTGTAATTTTTTTATTCTTCATTCGTTTAGGTTTTTATTCGCTTAAACAAATGTAAGACTTAAATCGTACAATTGGTTTGGCAAAGTAGGAAGATTTACCGAATTTTGCAGGCTATTGAACTCTTGAGAAGAGAGTGTTGTTGTTTTAGAATTGAATAGAAATTTATAATGGCTGAAAAAATCAAATGTTTGATCATAGGCTCTGGACCCGCTGGGTTCACGGCTGCAATTTATGCTTCACGTGCAGGTTTGAATCCTGTTTTATACCAAGGCGGACAACCAGGTGGACAATTAACCACCACCACTGAAGTTGATAATTTTCCGGGCTATCCCCACGGAGTGGATGGTCCAACGATGATGATCGACTTAGAAAATCAAGCCAAACGCTTTGGCTCAGATGTTCGTACGGGACTCGCAACCAAAGTTGATTTCACTTCCTCACCCAAAAAAGTATGGATTGACGATACACATGAAATTGATGCAGATGCAGTAATTATTGCCACAGGTGCCTCTGCAAAATGGTTAGGGTTGGAGGGTGAAACGAAATTCAATGGATTGGGTGTTTCTGCATGCGCGGTTTGTGATGGATTCTTTTATCGCAACCAGACGGTGGCAGTTGTTGGCGCTGGAGACACTGCAGCAGAAGAAGCATCCTATTTAGCCAATTTATGTGAAAAAGTGCATTTAATTGTTCGTCGTGGTGAAATGCGTGCTTCCTTAATCATGCAAGAACGCGTAAAAAACAATCCTAAAATTGAAATCCATTGGAATTCAGAAACAGAAGAAATTTTAGGGGATGCAAGTGGCGTAACTGGGATTCGTATTAAAAATAATCAATCCGGAGAAACAAGTGCATTAGCATTAACTGGATTTTTTGTGGCCATTGGTCACCAACCCAATACAAGTATTTTCCGTGGACAATTAGAGATGGATGCCCAGGAGTATTTGATTACCGAAAAAGGAAGTTCAAGAACAAATGTGGAAGGTGTATTCGCTTGTGGCGATGTACAAGACACCATTTATAGACAAGCAATCACCGCTGCAGGCAGCGGTTGTATGGCTGCTTTAGATGCCGAAAGATGGTTGGCAGCTAAAGGATTACACTAAAATGTATGCAAAAATTTAAATTCCTTTTGAGCATTTTATTTGTATTGTGCATAAGCGCAGCTTATGGACAAGAAAAGAATTTGTTCAAAAAAAATACTAAAATTGACAGTAAACCCAATCCACCTTCTATTAACAAAAGAGATGAATTGGATGAGCTTCCTCCCCTTCAATTTAGAACTGAGACGACTGAAACATCAGGTAAAGTGGCTGGTTCAGAAATGGAAGAAAGAAAATTTGAGCCCATCAAAATTGTCAATAATTCCATAAGTAATTTTGACACCACCTCTGTTGATGAAGGTGAAAATTTAGTGGTTGAAATTGAAGAAGAAGCAGCTCCGGAAGGTTCAGAAGATTTTGTGACGGTTGCTTCCTATTATTCCATTTGGGATACGCGAAATATTGACCCCTATGATATAGACGCCAAGGATTTCGATGAACCGGTAGATATTGAATTGTACAATATTCCGGCTGGTAGAAACTGGGCAAATCCCTTAGCAAATGTCAAAATGACCAGTCCGTTTGGTCCACGTTGGGGACGTCTGCATGCTGGTGTTGACTTAGATTTAGAGACGGGATATCCCGTTTATTCAACCTTCGATGGCATTGTTCGCGTCAACGGTTTTGATTACGGGGGATATGGAAACTATGTCGTAGTGCGACATTATAATGGTTTAGAGACCCTTTATGGTCACTTATCCAAAAAGAATTTTGAACCAGGCACCATGGTGAAGGCCGGTGATGAAATTGGTTTAGGGGGGAATACTGGTAGAAGTACTGGTTCTCACCTACATTATGAAACACGTTACGAAGGAAATCCCTTCAATCCGATGTACGTGTTCGATTTCGGAAAGGCAGAACCAGTTGCCGATCACATCGTCTTAACAGCCAGAACGTTCGACAGACGCTCGTTGAGTTTACGAAATGAATTTGGTGCCTCAGGAGAAAAAATTAAAAGTAGAAGAAAATATTGGTACAAAGTTCGTTCAGGTGATTCATTATACACCATTGCCCAAAAAGCTGGCATTTCTGCAAGTCGATTGGCAAGAATTAATGGATTACGCATGAGTAGTACCATTCGTGCAGGTAGAAGACTTAGACTACGATAACATGAAATTAGATGTGCTAGTAATGGCCGCCCACCCAGATGATGCTGAATTAGCATGTTCTGGTACTATTTTATCCTTGATTCAACAAGGAAAAAAAGTGGGTGTTGTTGATTTTACACGAGGAGAATTAGGTACCCGAGGTACACCCGAAATTCGACTAGCGGAATCAGCGGAAGCCACTAAAATCATGGGATTACATGCTCGAGAAAACTTAGAAATCAGGGATGGTTTTTTTCAAAATGATGAAGCAACGCAATTAAAATTGGTGAAAGTCATTCGAAAATACCAACCCGATGTGGTCTTAGCCAATGCCTTGGAAGATCGACATCCGGACCATGGAAAAGGTGCAAAATTAGCTATTGATGCCTGTTTTTTAGCAGGATTACGTCAAATCAAAACGGAAGTTAACGGAGAAAATCAAACAGCTTGGAGACCAAGAAATGTGTATCACTACATTCAAGACCGTTATTTAGAGCCTGATTTTGTGTTTGATATCACTCCTTTTTGGGATCAAAAAGAAGCAGCCATTCGCGCCTTTAAAAGTCAATTCTTCGACCCTAACTCAAAAGAACCTGCTTCCTATATTTCCTCTCCAGAATTTTTAAACTTCATCAAAGCCCGTGCTTTGGAAATGGGGCATAAAATTGGTGTGGTATATGGAGAAGGGTTTCAGACGCAAAAAACCTTGCAGGTGAAAGAGTTATGAGTTATGAGTTATGAGTTATGAGTTATGGGTTATGGGGCTAATCGCCCAATCTTCCACTCCCCATCCACAAGCTCATAAATCACTCGATCGTGTAAGCGAGAGGGTCTACCTTGCCAGAATTCAAAATAAGTAGGTAGTAGTTCATACCCACCCCAATAATCAGGCTTAGGGACAACTTTCCCTTCAAATTCTTTTTCGAGTTCCTTGAAACGATGTTCTAAATAGTCACGCGATGCAATGCGCGTGCTTTGTTGGGAAACCCAAGCGCCCAATTGAGAAGCGCGAGGACGCACTTTAAAATACTCATCCGAATCTTCTTTTGATAATTTCCGTACCGTTCCTTCTATACGAATTTGTTGCTGTAACTCCACCCAAAAAAAAGTGATTGCAGCTTTTGAATGAACAGCTAAATCATCTCCTTTGTGTGATAAATAATTGGTGTAAAACGACAAGCCCTCTCCCACACTTTTCAATAAGACAATTCGACCTGAGATTCGACCGTCTGCACTTAAGGTACTTAAATGCATCGCATTAGGTTCAGGCACTTGAGCAGCTTGAGCTTGTTTAAACCAAATTTTAAACTGTTCCAATGGATTTGGGTGCACCATCGACTCCAACAATTCTCCTTTCTGATAATTTTCTCTTAACTCGGCTAAATTCATTTTTACAGCTTTAAATTCTTTATCTTTACAACTTGTTGCTCAGGCAATCAAATTCTAACATAAATTTATGAAAAAATTGTTCCTTTTCGATGCAATGGCACTAATTTATCGTGCGCATTTTGCATTTGCTAAAACTCCACGTATTTCGTCCAAAGGACTAAACACAAGTGCCGTATTTGGCTTTGCCAATACGATCTTGGAGGTTATACAAAAGGAAAAACCAGATTATCTGGGTGTAGCATTTGACACGCCTGCCCCTACGTTTCGACACGTCGACTTTCCAGCCTACAAGGCACAGCGTCAAGAACAACCGGAAGATATCACAATTGCCATTCCATATGTTAAAAAATTAGTGGAAGCCATGGACATCCCTTTGCTTATTTTAGATGGATATGAGGCCGATGATATCATTGGGACGATTGCAAAAAAAGCCGTTCAAGCTAATCCGGATATTGTAGTATACATGATGACGCCCGATAAGGATTACGGACAATTGGTAGAAGAACGCATCAAAATGTACAAACCCGCCTTTATGGGAAAAGGTGTGGAAGTTTTGGGCGTAAAAGAAGTTTGTGAAAAATGGGATATTCAGCATGTAGATCAAGTCATTGATATGTTGAGCTTGATGGGCGATGCCGTGGATAACATTCCCGGAATCCCTGGAGTAGGAGAAAAAACTGCCCAAAAATTAATTGCAGAATACGGATCTTTGGAGAATTTATTAGCCAATACAGCTGATTTAAAAGGAAAGCTCAAAGAGAATTTAGAAAACTTTGCCGAACAAGGTCGGATGTCAAAACATCTTGCACGCATACTTTGTGAAGTTCCCATTGAATATCATGAGGAAGGTTTAAAAGCCACACCTGCCAAAAGAGACCTTTTAGAGCCTTTATTGGAAGAATTAGAATTCAGAACGCTCAAAAAACGTATTTTAGGAGAAGACTCTCCTGTTGAAATTGCCAAACCGAAAGCATCAAAAGTTCCGAGCAATCAAATTGACATGTTTGCTGCCATGCAGGAAGAAGAAGCTGCTGAACCAGAAAACTTTTCCAATCATAACAACCTGCAAAACACTGCACACCAATACCATTTGGTAGATGGAATGCAAGCAATTAAATCATTAGTTAACTATCTAAATAGACAAAACTCCATTTGCTTTGATACTGAAACAACCAGCTTATTGGCTGTAGAGGCAGAATTAGTGGGGATGTCGTTTTCCTATCGGACAGGAGAGGCATTTTATATTCCTTTTCCTGCAAATCAAGAGGAAACAAAAGCACTTTTAGAGCCCTTAAAAGAAGTTTTTGAAAACGAAAATATTCAGAAAATTGCCCAAAATATTAAGTACGACATGAGTGTTTTGGCCAATTATGGAATAGAAATAAAAGGTGAGATATACGACACCATGTTGGCACATTATTTAATTGAACCAGAGAAACGACACAACATGGACGCTCTTTCTCTAGCTTACTTAAATTATGAACCACTTTCCATTGAGGAGTTAATTGGCAAAAAAGGAGCCAAGCAAGGCAATATGCGTGATGTAGAATTGCCAACCATCAAAGAATATGCCGCGGAAGATGCCGACATTACGCTGCAATTAAAACCACATTTAGATAAACAACTTTCAAAAAATCCAAAAGCGATCTCCTTGTTAAATGAGGTTGAAATGCCTTTGACACGCGTTTTATCTTCCATTGAACGTGAAGGTGTGAATTTAGACATTGAATTCCTCAAAGACATGTCGAGCAATTTGGAAACAGATGCAAAGATAGTTCAAGAAAGAATTTTTGAATTAGCGGGTGAAACCTTCAACATTGCTTCTCCGAAGCAATTAGGTGAAATTTTATTTGAAAAAATGAAATTAGATCCAAAGGCTAAAAAGACAAAAACCGGACAATACATGACCGGAGAAGAAATTCTTTCCAAATTAGAATCAGAACATGAAATTGCTTCTAAAATTTTAGATTTTAGAGAATTACAAAAATTAAAATCTACTTATGTAGATGTACTCCCTCAATTAATTTGTGCAAAAACAGGGAGAATTCACACCTCCTTCATGCAGGCTGTTACGGCAACTGGTCGACTTTCCTCCAAAGATCCTAACTTACAAAACATCCCCATTCGAACTGCACGCGGAAGAGAAATACGAAAAGCTTTTATTCCTAGAAACGAAGACTATCAAATTCTGTCAGCCGACTATTCACAAATAGAATTACGTATCATGGCAGCCTTTTCGAAAGACGATTCTATGTTAGAAGCCTTCAACAATGGCCTAGATGTTCATAAAGCCACGGCAGCAAAAGTATTTGGAGTAAGTCTAGCGGATGTGGATTCGGACATGAGAAGAAAAGCAAAAACAGTAAATTTCGGAATCATCTATGGCGTTTCTGCATTTGGACTTGCCGAACAAATTGGTATTTCAAGAACTGAAGCAAAAGAAATCATCGAGCAATATTTTGTTCAATTCCCAAAAGTGAAGCAATTCATGGACCAATCGATTCACCAAGCACGCGAAACGGGCTATGTAGAAACCGTTTTAGGTAGAAGACGCTATTTAAGAGATATCTTGTCGGCAAACATGAACGAACGCGGTTTTGCTGAACGAAATGCCATCAATGCTCCTATCCAAGGTTCCGCTGCAGACATGATCAAATTAGCCATGATCAACGTCCACGATTTCTTACAAAAAGAACAATTGAAATCCAAAATGATTTTAACGGTACACGACGAATTGGTGTTTGATGCCCATAAGGATGAAATCACTTATATATCAGAGAAAATTGATCATATCATGTGTCATGCACTCGATTTAGGTATCAAAATTGAAACTGGATTAGGGGTTGGTAATAATTGGCTAGAAGCACATTGAGAATTGTGAATTGTGAATTGTGAATTATAAAAATTCAACGGACCCCGCAGGGGTTCAATATTAATAGCCCAGGGTTTCACCCTGGGATTAAAAAAAGGTGAAACCATGGGATTAAAAATCAATCCATAAATCTCTCCGTAATCCCCTCATACGAATCAATTCGTCGATCCCTAAAAAATGGCCAAGTTCTTCGATAATATTCTGCAGAATCCACATCAATTGGTACAACGGCAATTTCTTCTTGATGGTGTGAACCTTGGAAAATCACACGACCAAAGGCGTTGGCTACAAAGCTTCCACCCCAAAATTGTTGTCCGTTTTCCACTCCGACGCGGTTGACAGACACCACAGGTATTCCATTCGCTACTGCATGT
>JBEGQV010000214.1:0-4474 GCA_041180785.1 Bacteroidota bacterium
GGTTTAACTTGACGGTACTTTTAATGCCACCCAATGCTACTACAGCATCTTTTGCCTTTACTTCTAATATTTGAGCTAATGTGGCCTCATGTGCGCCATTGTCAATTAAAACCCAATCTCCCGCATATAACTTTCCACCTTCCACTTTCAACTTTTCACTTTTACCTCCAGCTTCGCTAGGGGCTATTTTAAAGTCAAGTCCTTCGGACTTGTTAAAGTTTTCAACTTTCAACTTTTCACTTTCAACTTTCCACTTTTCACTTTGCTCACTCTTTAATTTCGTTTCAGCAAAGTTTGCAAGTTCTAGTCGAACTTTTTTTGTACGCTCTTTCTCTGCCTCATTCTCCTTAATTTCTCGGATGGTTTGTTCAATTTTTTGATTAGCCTCTTTGATTAGACGTTTGGCTTCTGCTTTTGCAGCATTTAGGATGTTTTTTTGTTCTTCATCTAAATGTTGCTTAAGCGATTCATATTGTTCTTTGATGACCTTCGATTGCTTATTTTGTTCTTCTAAGGCAATGTTTTTACTTTCCCAAATTTGCTTTTCAGTAGAAGTTTCTAATAACAATTTGTCAAAATCAACTTGTTTTTTATTCAACTTGCTTTTAGCGGATTGAATAATTTGATCTGGTAATCCAATTTTATGAGCAATTTCGAAGGCAAATGAACTTCCGGGTTGACCCAATTCTAACTCATACAATGGCTCCAAATGTACTGTGTCATATTTCATCGCTGCATTGAACAATCCTTTTTTGGTACTTGCCAAACTTTTTAAATTACCGTAGTGTGTATTGATGGCACCAAATGAACCTTTTTCAGCTAATTTTTCTAAAATAGATTCCGCAATGGCTCCACCTAATCCTGGTTCTGTTCCTGTTCCAAATTCATCTACTAATAGTAAAGTTTTCGCATTGGCATAATGCAAAAAATGACGCATGTTCGACAAGTGTGAACTGTAGGTACTTAATTCATTTTCTAAATTTTGCTCATCACCCATATCCAAAAAGATCTGTTGGTAAAATCCGATGGAAGAATTTTCTTCAACGGGTACCAAACAACCTGATTGAAACAAATATTGTAATAATCCTATGGTACTTAGGGTAACGGATTTTCCACCAGCATTAGGCCCTGAAACCACCATAATCCGTAATTCATCTGTGAGGGCAATGTTGAGTGGATTGATTTTTTTACCAATTTTCTTGAGCGAATTTTCTAATAATGGGTGTCGAGCATTTTTCCATTCAAATGCTTGTCCCTCTGAAAGTTTGGGTAAAATGGCTTGATGTTCATCTGCCCAAAGTGCTTTGGCCCGGATGAAATCAATTAATCCCAACCATTGCATCCATTGATTTAACATGGGAACCAATGGTCGAACCCGATCGGAAAGTTTGGCGAGTATGGCTTGTATTTCTCTTCTTTCAGCAGACTCAAGTGATTTTATTTCATTGTTGGCTGCTAATGCATCAGCGGGCTCTAAAAAAACAGTTTTACCTGTATCTGATTCATCATGAACAAAGCCACGAATCTTTCTTTTGTGTTCGGCTGCAATTGGAATGACCATTCGGCCATTTCTCAAACTCAAGGAAAAATCTTTACTTACCCAGCCTTCTTTTTGGGCTTGAGCAAGCATTTGGTCTAATTTTTTACGTAATCCTTGTTCTTCTGCTAATTTTTTTCGACGAATCTCTCCCAATTCAGCAGAGGCATTTTCTTTGATTTGTCCATTGATATCAAAGACCTGATCCAATGCCTGTATAATTGGAATGAGGCTTCTGTAATTCAAATCCATTTCTTCATTTCTTTGAAGATAGGAATGCGTTAATTGATGTAATTCGGGGTATTGTTCGGAAGAAATGTGTTCAAAAAATCGAATGCATTGAAAGAGTACATCCAAGGCTCTTTGCCAATTTCTCCACGACTCTGCGCTTAAATAATTTCCTTCCAAGGATAAAGGGGCAAGCCAAGGGCGAAGGTCAAAATAGTCGGTCTGTGGCCATTCTCCTCCATGATTTGCCATCAATGATTTCATTTCATCTACCTGATCTACCCATTGTTTTACCAAATGAAATTTATTCGAAAATTTCATTTTTTCAGCAAATTCAATTCCTAAATTGCTGATACAATAGGCTTTTATCTGATTTTGAACCTGGTCAAAACCTAATTTTTCAGATAAATTACTCGGATAATTCATTTACTATAAAATCGGTGATTTTAGAAGCTAAGACTTCACTAATTTTTTGGTAACTTTCGGTTGTCCAGCCAGCTACATGCGGACTAAACAAGGTGTTTGGGAATTCTTTGATTTGGTCAAAAAGAACGCTTTCTTGTTCAGACCAGGTGGAAAGTTTTTCATTTGGTAGGACATCCGCAATTAAACCACTTAAAATGCCCTTTCTGAGTCCATATAGCATGGTTTCGAAGGTAAGGATTTCTCCACGTGCACTGTTAATTAAAACAATTGATTTTTTGAATTGGTTCAAAAAATCAGGATTTACCATGTTTTTTGATTCATGAGTGAGTGGGATATGCAAACTTACTATATCAGCTAGTTGGAAGATATCTTGTAAGGATGCAGGAAATTCTTGAGATGGGTGATACTTGTCATAGGCTAATATCTTCATTCCAAAAGCACTTAAACGTTTTGAAAGGGCTTTACCCATATTTCCATAGCCAATGATGCCTATGGTTTTTCCTTCTAATTCCCAACCACGGTTTCCTTCTCGGTTCCAAATTCCTGCTCGAACTTCTTGGTCAGCTTGTTTCAATTTTGCACTTAACATGAGGAGTTGTCCAATGACATGTTCGGCCAAGGCATCTTTGTTTCCTTCATTTGCGGCAAATACTTTCACCTGATGTTTTTGTGCTGCCTCCAAATCGATTAAATCAAGTCCTGCACCTGCTCGAGCAATGAATTGTAGTTTTTTTGCGTGAGCAAAAAAATCTTGGTCGATAGGGAACTTCGAACGTATGACTAATCCTTGAATTTCAGCTAATAATTCTTTTACAGAATCCCTTGTAGCATCTGGTTGGTACAATATTTCAAGTCCTACTTGTTGAAGAATAGGAAATAAGCATTCATGCACATCATCAACTACCAATACCTTTTTCATTAGGCATTCATTCTGTTTTTTACCAATTCTAAAGCTACATAAAAGGCTTGTAAAAATGAACCCGGATCAGCTTCGTTTTTACCTGCAATATCATAGGCAGTGCCATGATCAGGGGAAGTTCTGATGACAGGTAAACCCGCCGTGTAGTTTACACCACTATCAAAAGCGATGTATTTGAAAGGAATTAATCCTTGGTCATGGTACATCCCTAAAACGCCATCAAAGTTTTTAAATTGTGCTTTTCCGAAGAATCCGTCTGCTGGATAAGGACCAAAAATCAATTGGCCTTGACTTCGATATTCTTCAATTAAGGGCTGAATGATTTCTTGTTCTTCCTTGCCTAAAAGTCCTGATTCGCCTGCATGAGGGTTTAATCCTAATATGGCTAATTTGGGTTTATTGATTGCAAAATCTTCTTTGAGCGATTTTAAAAACAAATCGATTTTCGCTTTTAATAAATTTGAATTTAGATGTTTGCTAACCTCTTGAACAGGTATATGTCCTGTTGCAACACCAATTCTTAAATTTTCTGAAACCATCATCATTAAACTTTCTTTGGCTTCAAATTTATCGGTTAGATATTCTGTGTGTCCAGGAAAGCTAAATTCTTCTGATTGAATATTGTTTTTGTTGATGGGTGCAGTAACGAGTGCGGCAATTTTTCCTGCATCTAAATCTTTGCAGGCTCTTTCCAAGCAGGAAAATGCTGCTGCACCTGCCTCTTTTGTTTCTTTTCCAGGTTCAACTTGGGTGTTCTGGTCGTCCCAACAATTGATCACATGTGCATGCTCATCACGAATTTTATCGGGATCATTGATTACCTGAAAATGGAAATCACGCATGTCGAATTGCTTTTTATAATAATTCAACACTTTGAGAGAGCCATAGACAACCGGCGTGCACCATTTTAAAAAGATATTGTGATTGATTGCTTTTAGAATTACTTCCGGACCAATCCCATTGTAATCGCCAAGTGTTATACCAATTGCTGGTTTATTCATGATTTAAACATTCATTTTTAAAGAATATGCAAGTTACTAAAATTAAAATTGTCTGTAACCCGACAAATGTTAGATTTTTTCAATAAGTTTTGAATTTTATGGGGAAAAAATGCGCTTTTTCATCATATTATTCTCATTTTTGTTATACTGCACAAAATGAAGTAAAATGCCAAAGTCACACATTAAGAAAATTTCTAGCCTTTTAGTAGCTAACCGTGGAGAAATTGCAATTCGTATTATGCGAGCTGCCTCTGAATTAGGAATCCGAACGATTGCTGTTTACACCTTTGAGGATCGTTACTCGCTTCATCGATACAAAGCGGATGAGGCGTATCAGATTGGTAAAGATGATGAACCGTTAAA
>JBEGQV010000215.1:0-6112 GCA_041180785.1 Bacteroidota bacterium
AGCATCAGCTTGCTTCATTGGAAGCAATAAACATGTTATATGTGGCAACAACTCGTTCAAAATATGATTTATATATCCTAAGTAAATTTGTAGAGGAAGATGCTCCTAAAAGATTAGTAAACGACTACCAAAACTCTGTTTCGAATCTATTGTATTCATATGTATCAAGTTCTTCAGCAGAAATGTGTAAAAATGAAAGGTCATTTGAGTACGTTTTTTGTTCCTATAATGGATCAACTAATCAAAAAGAATTTGACTCAATTAAAAACAGTAAATTAATAGTTGCGAATAGAAGTTTAGAAATGGGACTTTCCTTAAGACATTCAAGAACCTTCGATGAGAATTTTACCGATTCAGTTCAAAAAAGAGAAATTGGAAATGTGATTCATAACCTAATTGCAAAAAATGATTTATCGGAATTGAAATATAAAATAAATCAACTTGCAGCAGATACATCCATTCAAAAAATTGTAGACATAAACTCCATCAGTACGTTTATTAATCATCCAAATAATTACTTTTTATTTGAAAATAATCATTTAATTCTAGCAGAACAGGATATTATCACGGCTGATGGTACCATTTATCGACCAGACCGAGTGGTAAAATTAAATGATACATATGTAATCATTGATTATAAAACGGGTAAACCTGCTGAAAAACATCGTAGTCAGATTGAAAATTATAAAAATTTGATGAAAGATGTAGGTTTTTTACCTGTCATAGGTAAATTAGTATACTTTGAAGAAGGAAGAATTGAAGATGTTTAAGTATCGTAAAATTGGACATATTATCCTTTTGGCAATTTTTTGTTCACTGTTAACTTCATGTAATATTTGGCATAAGCTGAAGCAGTTTGTGGGAATAGAGAAAGTTCATGTTTTTTCAAATTATACTTTACAAGAAATTGATTTACTACTGAAAACAGGAAATCGTTTCAAAGGGATCCCTTATCGGACTGGTGGGATGGATGAACAAGGAATGGATTGTTCTGGTTTACTTTTTAAAATTTATCAAATTCACGGATATCAAATACCAAGACTTTCCATTGAACAATCGAATTTTGGTTTACCTGTTTCTATCGCTAATATTCAAGTTGGAGATTGGATATTTTTTAGAACAAATAATAGTAGAATAGTAAACCATTCAGGGATAGTAACAGCTACTAAAGGAGGTTTTGATATACAGTTTCTTCATTCATCTACTTCAAAAGGAGTTAGAGAAGATAATTTATTAACTAGGTATTGGTCAAATGCGCTCTACAAAGTTATCAGACCATTTAAAAATTAATTTATTGTATTTTTCCAATTACTGAATAAATTGTATTTTTGCATTCATTTTTAAAAATAATATGGCAAAAAAGGTATTAATCATTGGTGCTGGTGGTGTTGGTAATGTAGTTGCAAAAAAATGTGCAATGAATCCAGCATTTTTTTCTGAAGTTGTATTAGCCTCTCGAACATTAAAGAAATGTGAAGCAATTGCACAAGAGGCACAAAAAATTGGATTACCTACTGAAATTAAAACACGACAGGTAGATGCTGATAATGTACCAGAATTAGTAAAGCTTCTTCTAGAAGAAAAACCATTTATGGTAATTAACGTTGCCCTACCATATCAAGATTTACCTATTATGGATGCTTGTTTAGCCGCAGGTGTACATTATTTAGATACAGCAAATTACGAACCTAAAGATGAAGCTAAATTTGAATATTCGTGGCAATGGGCTTATCAAGAACGATTTAAAAAAGCTGGATTAATGGCCCTTTTGGGTTGTGGTTTTGATCCAGGAGTTACAGGTGTTTATACAGCATATGCGAATAAACATTACTTTGATGAAATGCATTATTTGGATATCATCGATTGTAATGCAGGTGATCATGGGAAAGCTTTTGCAACGAACTTTAATCCAGAAATAAATATTCGCGAAATCACACAAAAAGGAAAATATTGGGAAAATGGGCAATGGGTTGAGATCGAACCCATGTCAATTCATAAACCAATTGATTATCCGAATATAGGACCCAAAGAATCGTATTTGCTGTATCATGAGGAACTTGAATCATTAACAAAAAACTTCCCTACTTTAAAGCGTGCTAGATTTTGGATGACTTTTGGACAGCAATATTTAACACATTTAGAAGTGCTTCAAAATGTTGGCATGACATCCATCGCTCCAATTAAGTTTAATGGTATTGATATTGTTCCTTTAGAATTTTTGAAAGCCGTTTTACCTGAGCCTGGTACTTTAGGGGAGAATTATACAGGACAAACTTCCATTGGTTGTCAAATTAAAGGTTTAAAAGATGGAAAGGATGCAACGTATTATGTTTACAACAATTGTCATCATGCTGATTGTTATAAAGAAGTACAAGCACAAGGTGTAAGTTATACAACTGGAGTACCAGCAATGATTGGGGCTGCCTTAATGATATCAGGAGAGTGGTTTAATCCAGGCGTTTATAATGTTGAAGAATTTAATCCTGATCCTTTTATGGAATTATTAAATATTCATGGTTTGCCTTGGGTAGAGCAGCAAAACATTACCTTACCTCACGAATATTAAGATGAAAATTCAATATCCTAATATTCCATCACCTGCCTTTGTTTTAGAGGAAAGTTTATTGATAAAAAATTTAAAACTTCTTCAAAAAGTTCAGCGAGAGGCGGGTATTGAAATTATTTGTGCTTTAAAAGGTTTTTCATTTTATCATGAATTTCCCTTATTACGCAAATACTTAGCCGGAGCTACTGCAAGTTCTTTACATGAAGCACGACTAATTTCCGAGGAGATGAAGGAGAAAGCACATGTGTATTGTCCTGCATTTTTGCCAAATGAATTTGAAGAAATGACTTTATATGCGAGTCACATTACCTTTAATTCAATCAATCAATACAATCAATTTATCCAGCAATCCGTTGAAAAGGGTATTTCCAATGGAATTCGGATTAATCCTGAATATTCAGAAATCGAAACGGATATGTATAATCCATGCATTGCAGGAAGTAGGTTGGGGGTTCGAAGGTCAGATTTAGGAAATACGCTACCGGCGCATATTGAAGGATTGCATTCTCATACCATGTGTGAAAATGATTCGTTCGTTTTAGAACGAACATTGTTTAAAATAGAGGAGAAATTCGGCGATTTTTTACCAAAAATCAAGTGGTTAAATTTAGGTGGTGGTCATTTAATCACTAAAGAAGGTTACGACGTTGAACACTTAATTCTTACTTTAAAGTCATTTAAGTCTAAATACCCTAACCTTCAGCTCATTTTAGAACCTGGTTCCGCAATTGGGTGGCAAACTGGATTTTTAAAATCTACGGTATTAGATATAGTCGATTCAGCAGGAATTAAAGTAGCAATTTTAGATACATCATTTGCTGCACATATGCCTGATACCCTTGAAATGCCCTACAAGCCTCGAATAAGAAATGCGGGAATGGAGGCAAAAATCGGTAAACATAACTATCGATTTGGAGGAATGACTTGTCTGGCCGGTGATTTTTATGGCGACTATGCATTTGAAGAGCCTCTTCAAGTTGGCGATGAAATTATATTTGAAGACATGATTCATTATACAATGGTAAAAACTACGACATTTAATGGGGTTAATTTACCATCTATCGGAAAAATTAATATGGATGGAAATTTTATATTATTTAAAAGGTTTGGATACGAATCTTTTAAAGACAGACTATAAAAAAAAGCACCAAAAGGTGCTTTTTTTGTGGAGAAGATGGGTCTCGAACCCACGACCTCTTGCATGCCATGCAAGCGCTCTAGCCAACTGAGCTACATCCCCTAAAAATTTACTCGTACTCCTACACCACCTTGTACATGTGTAAAAAATGGATTAGGTGAAATTTCAGAATAAAATCCTAATTCACTAAAAAAAGATAAATTTGGTGCATCTATTGGAAAATATTCTACACCACCAATAACAGAACCACCTAAAGCTTTGCGCACTTCATTTGCGATTTCTTGTCCCGGAGCATAATAATCTCTAACAGTATATTGTGGACCAACACCATAGTAAGTTTGAATATTCGGATTTAAAATAGTAGGATGGTGCCACAGATACATGACATTTACCGAATACCCAATATTTTGAAATGTACCAGCCTTATAATTTCGATGAGTTCCCCATAAACCGCCATATGTACCCATATTAACTTCAATAGCATTGATTCCGTTTTTCAAATACTTTCGAATCATAAATCCACCTGGCTCACCAATCCGCAAACCAGATCCCCATTCTTTTTGTTGGGAAAATCCAATCAACGAAATTGATAATAAGACAAATAAAGCTACTATTGATTTATTTTTCATTAGGCTATTGATAAAATTCTAAAACCTGATTCAATAATATTGTATTTTCCGTAGCCGTTCCAATCGTTATACGAATACTATTCTCACATAATTCAACATTCGAACGATTTCGAGCGATAATTTTATGACTAATTAAATAATCAAACAAGCTTTGAGCATTTTGAAATTTAACTAAGATAAAATTTGCATGCGATGGAAATACTTTTTCAACCTGGGGAATTTTATTTAAATCTGAAATTAACTTATTTTTTTGAATATTAATTTCTGAAATTGATTTATTTACAAAATCCTTATTCTTTAAGGCAAAAAGGACCTCTTTTTGTGTAGAACCACCGATGTTGTAAGGAGGTTTAATCTTATTTAAAATTGAAATAATTGTCGGATGAGCATACGCCATGCCTAAACGCAAAGATGCTAAACCATAGGCCTTTGACAATGTTTGCAGAACAATCAAATTCGGATAATTAGATAGTTCATGAATAAAACTTGGTTCATCTGAAAAATCAATATAGGCTTCATCTATTAATACAAAACCTTTTGTAAAAGTCTTTAATAAAGTGTAAATGTCAGATCGGTTAATTTTGTTACCTGTTGGATTATTAGGGGAACAAATAAATAGTAATCGAGTATTAGAGGTAATCGAATTTATAATTTCACTAACATTTAGTTGATAATCTTTGGTTAGATTTATTTTTTGTATTTCAATATCATTAATATGGGCACTTACTTCATACATTCCATAAGTAGGAGGACATATGATAATATTATGTTCGCCTGATTTACAGGTCATTCGTAATAATAAATCAATCGCCTCATCAGAACCATTTCCCAAAAATATTTGATCAGTTGAAATCTCTTTTATTTTTGATAACTCATTTTTAATTTCAATTTGTAAAGGATCTGGATAGCGGTTCCAGTTCTGCGTCGTAGCAGATCCAAATGGATTTTCATTAGCATCCAAAAACACACCTTCATTACCTTTAAATTCATCTCTTGCAGACGAGTAAGGTTTTAAATTCCAAATATGAGGTAATATGTAATTTTGATAATCCATCTAACTTATTTTAACCGAATTCCAACTGCATTTGCATGAGCTTGTAAAGATTCTGCTTCTGCCATTGTAATGATTGTATTTCCTAAATTTTGTAAACCTTTCTTACTAATAGACTGTAAGGTTATTTTTTTTGTAAAACTATCCAAATTAACACCCGAATATGCTTTAGCAAAACCATTGGTAGGTAAGGTATGATTTGTACCAGAGGCATAGTCACCTGCGGATTCAGGAGTATAATGTCCTAAAAAAATAGAGCCTGCATTACTTATTGAGTCACTAAATAATTCCGGATCATTACAAGCTAATATTAAATGCTCTGCACCATATTCATTTAATAATTGTTGAGCTTCTTCAATTGTTTTAACAACAATAGCTCGTGAATTTTCTAGTGATTTCACAGCAAATTCTTTTCTAGGTAAACTTTCAAGTTGTAATTCAATCGATTGAATTACTTTCGCTACAAAATTCATTTCTGTAGTGACCAACATTACTTGTGAATCCATCCCGTGTTCAGCTTGAGAAAGTAAATCAGCGGCCACATAATCTGGATGTGCCGTATGATCAGCAAATACCGCAACCTCAGATGGCCCAGCTGGCATGTCGATTGCAATGCCTTTTCGATTGGCAAACATCTTTGCTGCTGTAACATATTGATTTCCTGGTCCAAATATTTTATAAACTTTAGGAACCTGTTGAGTTCCTAAGGCCATCGCAGCGATAGCCTG
>JBEGQV010000216.1:0-2602 GCA_041180785.1 Bacteroidota bacterium
GATTCTGGCGCGATAGAAGTAAATACTAAATAATTAACAAGAACAATTGTTCACGAAGAAGCATAACAAGATGTTTAATCCAAGAATTAAATTCGTTTTATTAGCTGGTGTAGTAGCAGGCTTAATGTCATGTGGTTCGGACCCGAATGATACGGGAACTGAATTTGCTCCAAACATGTATCATTCAGTAGGCTATGAGCCAATGTCTCAAATACAAGGAGATAGCAATACCATCAATCCATTGGGCATGAATATGCGATTACCGGTGAAAGGTACTGTTGCTCGTAAGCGTTACACAGGTTCTGACAGTTTGAAGCAAGCATTTCTAGCACAAGAAATGATTGCAAAAACTATTCCGAATGACAGCATCTCTTATTCAGAGAAATCATTGTATAACCCAATCGCTGCCACTCCTGAGAATATTGAGGCTGGTAAAGCACAATATGAGCGTTTCTGCCAACATTGCCACGGCGAAAATGGTAAAGGAGATGGTTTAGTTGGAAAGGCTTACAAAGGAGTTCCCGTTTACTCAAGTGATGCATTAAAGACCTTGAATGACGGACATATTTATCACGTAATTACACATGGTAAAGGAAGAATGTGGCCACATGGCTCACAGATATCTTCTGAAAACCGTTGGAAAATCGTGTTGTATGTACACGAACTACAAAAACAATAATTCAATCAATTAAAATTAAATAGAGATCAAGATGGCGGGACATTCACATTTTTCCCCAGCAAACGTTGAAGAGCAATTTGAATTCAGTGTTGAAGGCAAAAAACGTATTATTTATGCTTTCATCGCTGGTTTGGCAGCTTTAGTAGTCGGTATTTATCTTTTGTCTAAAGGTGAAGCTGGTGGTCACGAAGTAGCGAATGCAGGACACGATGCAGTAAAAGCAGGTCATGAAGCAGCAGGTGAACACCTTTCAGGTGGAGCCGTTTCACACCAGGCAGGAGCCGAAGAACATTATGATTGGACAAATCGTATCTGGGCAAACGTATGGTTAAATGCTGTATTCTTTACAGGTATTGCTGTGGTAGGTATGTTCTTTGTATCCCTACAATACTTGACGAAGTCAGGCTGGTCAGCAGTGATGAAACGTGTCCCTGAAGCATTTCCTAAATTCTTGTACATCTCATTGCCCATATTGATCTTGGTATTTTTCTTCAAAGGGGATGTGATCTTCCACTGGATGCACCACGGTGTAACTGAAGTAGGAAGCGAAAACTATGACAAAATCATTGCAGGAAAATCAGGCTACTTGAACAAGAATTTCTTTTTGATTCGTTTGGTAGGATTTGGCGCATTGTGGATTATTCTTTGGAACATGCTTCGCAAGAAGTCATTGGAAGAAGATTTGGTAGGAGGAACTGATTTGTTCACTCAAATGGTCAAAATCGGTACGGCATTTATCGTCGTATTCGGTGCATCCAGTTCAATCTTTGCATGGGATTGGGTAATGTCCATTGATACGCACTGGTTCTCCACGATGTTTGGTTGGTACATGTTCGCATCTTGGCATGTAACTACCTATGCGGTAATCGTATTGGCTGTTCTTTACTTAAAAGACAAAGGCTTGATGGGGTATGTAAATGAAAACCATTTACATGATTTAGGTAAGTTTATGTTTGCCTTCTCGATCTTCTGGTCGTATGTATGGTTCGAACAATTCTTATTGATTTACTATGCCAACTTGCCTGAAGAAACCATTTATTTCTTGGAGCGTTGGGAAGGACACAATAAAATCTACAAAGCATCAGAAATTTTAATGGTAATTCTAAACTTCTTATTACCCTTTTTAGTTCTAATGACACGTGATGCGAAGAGAACTCGTATATTCTTAAAAATCGCGGCATTCTTAATCATTGCAGGTCACTACATTGACTTCTATCAAATGATTATGCCAGGTGTTTTAGGAAAACATGGAGGATATGGTTTAGTAGAATTTGGAATGGTTACGGTATTTGCTTCTGCCTTCATTTATGTGATTTCAGATGAATTAACGAAAGCTTCGTTGGTAGCAAAGAATCACCCATTCTTACCAGAAGCATTACATCACGATATTTAGTATTAAGCGGTTTCGATTTTAAAAAATACATATATGAATTACCTAATTGCTCTTTTATCCGTCGTATTCTTCATCTTGGCGATCTCAGTAATTGCGAAAAGCATGAAGTTGAATAAAAATTTGACACAAGGAGAAGACGAATCAAGCGCCTTGGATTCAAGCAACAACACCAATGCCTATGGTATGCTAATCTTTTGGTTGTTGGGAACAATCGCAGGTGTTTGGTCTTTCCAAAATAGCTTACCCGATTTCTTACCAGAAGCCGCTTCGAAACATGGATTAGAAACAGATCGTATGTTTTGGGTATCGATGGCTGTGGTAACCATGGCATTCTTCGTAACAAACACGTTGTTATTGTTTTTTGCCTTTAAATACCGTTACAACAAAGACAGAAAGGCTACTTTCTATCCTGTTAACCACAAATTGGAATTAATCTGGACGGTAATCCCAGCAATCGTTATGGCGATCTTGGTATTTACAGGTTGGAGAACTTGGCGTGATATTACATCACAAGCACCAAGTGATGCGGT
>JBEGQV010000217.1:0-8811 GCA_041180785.1 Bacteroidota bacterium
CTTTGGCTCGTTTGAATCGTCCTGGTATGTTAGTTTATGGTGGTACGATTCGAAGTGGAGAATACAAGGGAAAGAAATTAGACATAGTTTCTGCATTTGAGGCCTTAGGTCAAAAATTTGCAGGAAATATTTCAGATGAAGATTATGAGGGGGTGATTCAAAATTCCATTCCAGGTCCGGGTGCTTGCGGTGGTATGTATACAGCCAATACAATGGCCTCTTCTATGGAAGCGATGGGTTTGGTGTTACCAAATTCATCAACCTATCCTGCAACGCACGAGGGGAAAAAAGCTGAGTGTTTAGCCATTGGTGCTGCCATGAAAAATTTATTGGAGAAAAATATTTGTCCAAAAGATATCATGACACGCAAGGCATTTGAAAATGCGATGACGATCGTGATGGCGCTTGGTGGTTCAACGAATGCAGTGTTACATTACTTAGCCATTGCACATGATGCGGGTATCGAATTTACCTTGAAAGATATTCAAGCAATTTCTGATAAAACTCCATTAATCGCCGATTTAAAACCTTCAGGAAAATATTTTATGGAGGATATGATGTCGATTGGTGGCGTGCAAGCGGTGATGAAATATCTATTGAAAAACGGATATATGCATGGAGATTGTATGACTGTTACTGGTAAAACCTTAGCAGAAAACTTGGCTGATGTAGAAGATTTGGAATTTGAAAATCAACAAATCATCAAGCCGCTTTCAGAGCCGATCAAGAAAACAGGGCACTTGCAAATTTTATACGGTAACCTTGCTCCAGAAGGTGCAGTTGCAAAAATTACCGGAAAAGAAGGAGAGCGATTCGAAGGTGTCGCAAAAGTATGTGAGCGCGAAGAAGAGATTATTGAATTTTTATCAAGAGGAGAAATTAAGGCAGGACACGTTGTGGTGATTCGTAATGAAGGACCAAAAGGTGGGCCAGGAATGCCAGAAATGCTGAAACCCACTTCTGCTATTATGGGAGCAGGATTAGGCGATAAAGTTGCCATGATTACAGATGGACGTTTTTCAGGTGGTTCCCACGGATTTGTTGTAGGGCACGTTACGCCGGAAGCACAAGAAGGTGGACCGATCGGATTGGTGAAGGATGGAGATAAAATTACCATTGACGCCGTAGCCAATACCATGACATTGCATATATCTGATGCTGAAATGGAAGCTCGTAGAAAGGCATGGAAGCCAATTCCTTCTCCACACACAACAGGCGTGTTGAGAAAATATATTAAAAATGTTTCCTCTGCAAGTCAAGGTTGTGTAACTGATTTGTAAAAAATGACGATTTAGGTTTTATTTCAAAAAATGAACACTTAAATTAGCCTTTTCGAAACCATTTGAATTAAAATTATAAAGTAAATTGACCATGGGACAGACCCAGACAAATTCATCCGAAGCCATTCAAACTGAGAAGCCAAAATTATTGACTGGGGCTCATGCCATCATGCAATCCTTGGTTGAGCAGGGGGTAAGTGTGATTTTTGGCTATCCCGGTGGCGCCATCATGCCAACATATGATGCACTTTATGATTACCAAGATCAATTAAAACATATTCTCGTTCGACATGAACAAGGCGCCGGACATGCTGCACAAGGCTATGCACGTATGTTGAACCGTGCAGGTGTATGTATGGTTACGTCTGGTCCTGGGGCAACCAATTTAATTACCCCGATTGCAGATGCAATGTTGGATTCAACGCCTTTAGTGTGTATTGTTGGTCAAGTTAAGGGTAATTTGTTAGGTACTGATGCCTTTCAAGAATGTGATGTCATTGGCATGACCATGCCCATCACCAAATGGAATTATCAAGTAGTTGATGCCAATGAAATTCCTGAAGTTATTTCAAAGGCTTTTTATATTGCAGAGAGCGGTCGACCAGGACCCGTTTTAATTGATATTACGCGTACAGCCCAAACAGATTTAATGACAATTCCTTTTTCGTATGAAAAATGTTCATCCATTATTTCTTATAGACCACGTGTTGAGCCGAAAAAAGAACATGTGGAGGCTGCTGCCAAGTTAATTAATGCGGCCAAAAGACCTTATATTTTGGCAGGACACGGGGTGTTAATTGCCAATGCAGAAGATGAGTTAAAGGCATTTGTAGAAAAATCAGGTGCGCCTGTGGCTACTACCTTGTTGGGTATGTCTGCCATGGATGCTGATCATCCATTATACGTAGGCTGGCCGGGAATGCATGGTAATTATGGAGCCAATGTGTTGACTAATTCTTGTGATGTGTTGATTGCTATCGGAATGCGATTTGATGACCGTATTACAGGGGATTTAAATACGTATGCCAAACAAGCAAAAGTAATTCATATTGAAATTGATCCAAGTGAAATTGATAAGAATGTCAAGGCAGATGCGCCAATTGTTGGGGATGCAAAAGCCACATTAAAGGCATTGTTGCCTTTAATTAATCAGGCAGATCATACGGATTGGAGAAATGAATTTAAAAAATACGAAGACGAAGAGTACAACAAGATTAACAAAAAAGAGTTGTTTCACGAAGGTAACCAGATAAAAATGGGTGAAGCAGTAAATCTTTTGTCTGAAAAGACCAAAGGAGAAGCTGTTGTTGTAACCGATGTGGGTCAACATCAAATGATTACCAATCGTTATTATCGTTTTAAGAAAAACAATTCGATCGTAACGAGTGGTGGAGCAGGAACAATGGGATTTGCTTTGCCAGCTGCTTTTGGTGCAAAAGTTGGAGTTCCTCATCGAGAAGTTGTGGCGGTGATTGGAGATGGAGGATTTCAGATGACGCTACAGGAGTTGGGTACAATAGCACAAAGTGGTTTGCCAGTGAAGATTATTATTTTAAATAACAATTTCTTAGGAATGGTACGCCAATGGCAGCAGTTGTTTTTTGATAATCGCTATTCATTTGTTGAATTACAAAACCCAGATTTTATCACCATTGCTAAAGGATTTGGAATTGATGGACATACAGTAAAAGATAGAAGCGAATTATCAGCTTCATTGGATACTTTATTGAATTCAGAAAAACCGTATTTGCTGGAGATTGTTTGTGAAAAAGAAGAAAATGTATTTCCAATGGTGCCCGCAGGTGGATGTGTTACAAACGTAAGGTTAGAGTAAAAAATGTCGACTACTTATACTATATCTATATTTACAACGAATACCGTAGGCCTCTTAAATAGGATTACGATTGTTTTCACTCGTCGTCGATTGAATATCGAATCGCTTACCGTTTCAGAAACTGAACGAAAGGGCGTTTCTCGATTTACCATTGTCATCCGAAATGAAAACAGAGAATTTGTTGAAAAATTAGTTCGTCAAATAAGAAAAATTACGGATGTGTTAGCCGTATTTGGGTATTTAGACAATGAAATTGTCTTTAATGAAATAGCACTCTTTAAAATTGCAGCTCCACTAGGAGGAAAACCAATTGATGCAAAAGCAATTAATTTAGATTGGAATGCAAAAGTGGTTCATTTTGGGATGGATTATGTGGTGGTTGAAAAAAATGGTACCGAAGAAGAAATTGGAGAGTTTTACCAATATTTAAAACAGTGGGATATCTTGGAGTATATCAAATCTGGAAGAGTAGCTGTTGGGAAAACAGAAAAAGGATTAGTAGAATATTTGCCCGAAGGAAATTGGGAAATTGTATAACATAACAGAATCAGAAAGTATAAATTAAACAAATCAAAACATGGCACAGATTAATTTTGGTGGGGTAGTTGAACAAGTAGTTACTCGTGAAGAGTTTCCATTAGAAAAAGCAAGACAAGTATTGGCTAATGAAACAATCGCTGTAATTGGTTACGGTGTACAGGGTCCAGGTCAGGCATTGAACATGAAAGACAATGGCTTAAATGTTATTGTTGGTCAAAGAAAAGGAAAAACGTATGACAAGGCAGTGGCAGATGGCTGGGTTCCAGGTCAAACGTTATTTGAAATTGAAGAAGCTTTAGAAAAAGGAACAATTATTTGTTACTTATTGTCAGATGCTGCACAGATTGAAATGTGGCCAACTGTTAAAAAATATTTGACTGCTGGTAAGTCATTGTATTTCTCACACGGTTTTGGTATCACTTACAAGGAAAAAACTGGAATCGTTCCTCCAGCTGATGTAGATGTATTTTTAGCTGCTCCTAAAGGATCAGGTACTTCTTTACGTCGTTTGTTTGTGGAAGGAAAAGGCTTGAACTCTTCTTTTGCCATTTACCAAGATGCAACAGGTAAAGCACGTGAGAAATGTATTGCGATGGCTATCGGTGTTGGTTCAGGCTATTTGTTTGAAACGGATTTCTACAAAGAGGTTACATCTGATTTAACAGGTGAGCGTGGAACTTTAATGGGAGCTATCCAGGGTATTTTCGCAGCTCAATATGAGGTGTTACGTGAAAATGGACACTCTCCTTCAGAAGCATTTAATGAAACAGTAGAAGAATTAACACAATCTTTAATGCCATTGGTTGCTGAAAATGGAATGGATTGGATGTATGCAAACTGTTCAACAACTGCGCAACGTGGTGCTTTGGATTGGTGGAGACCATTCAAGGATGCTACTAAGCCAGTATTTGAAAAATTATATAACTCTGTGAAGACTCAAGCGGAAGCTGCTCGTTCAATTGATTTGAACTCTCAATCAGATTACCGTGTGAAATTAGAAGCAGAATTGAAAGAATTACGTGAGTCAGAAATGTGGCAGGCAGGTGCGGCTGTAAGAAGCTTGCGTCCAGAAAGAAACTAATTGTTTTTTTTAAAAAATAGAAGGCGGTTGCGAAAAGCAACCGCCTTTTTTAGTTATTTTGGTATATGGAATTCAACAAGCTAACAGAAATTCCAAACCTTCATCAAATACAACTAGTTGAACAACAATTGCGTGGTGTAATTGTTCATACACCTTTGCAGTTTGCTCGAAAGCTTTCTGAGAGGTTTGGCGCAACAATCTATTTCAAAAGGGAAGACCTTCAGGATGTTCGATCTTATAAAATACGCGGCGCTTATCATAAAATTTCAAACTTACCTCAATCACTTAGGATCAAAGGTGTTGTTGCAGCTTCAGCTGGGAATCATGCGCAAGGGGTTGCTTTCGCTTGTGAATCATTGAAGATTCAAGCAACCATATTTATGCCCAAAACAACCCCGTTGCAAAAATTAGATGCAGTGAGGTTGTTTGGAGGGGATTATGTTCGAATTAAATTAATTGGAAATACGTATGATGAAGCCTTTATTGCATCTCGAAAATTTTGTTTAGCAACTGATGCAATTTATATTCCCCCTTTTGATGATTATGACATCGTTGCAGGGCAGGCAACCGTTGCGCTTGAAATCGTTCAACAATTAAAACAGCAACCATTAGACTATTTGTTTGTTCCCTTTGGTGGAGGCGGATTAGCTGCAGGATCATCATTGACTTGTCAGTATCTTTCTCCCCTTACAAAAATTATTGCTTGCGAACCAAAAGAAGCAGCTTCCTTTTCAGTCTCGCTTGCATTAGGTAAAGTCACTTCATTGGAATCCATTGATCCATTTGTGGATGGTGCTGCAGTAAAACAAATTGGTCAATTGACTTTTGACATTTGCAAAAATCATCTACAAGCAGTTCAAGCGGTAGAAAAGAAATTGATTTGTCAGGCCATGTTGGAATTATACCAGTCAGAATCTATTCTAGCCGAAGCCGCTGGTGCTTTAAGTGTTTCTGCTCTACCATTTTTTGCAAATGATATTCAAGGCAAAACGGTTGTTTGCATCATTTCAGGAGGTAATTTTGATCCAAAGCGCTTTCCGGAAATTCAAATCTGTGCAAAATCATAAAAATAATTGGATTTACGGAAGAAAAAATTTCATCTGAATATTTTAATAAATAAAGATTTTTTATCCTTGAATATTTAAAGTTTTAGATGATTAGTTTTATATTTTAAGTAAAAATATTTATTTATAGATTATTAGTCTAAATAATTAAATTATTTAGACT
The DNA here is from genome assembly GCA_041180785.1 of Bacteroidota bacterium. Taxonomy (GTDB): domain Bacteria; phylum Bacteroidota; class Bacteroidia; order Cytophagales; family Spirosomataceae; genus Sandaracinomonas. Next base: position 5,963 of record JBEGQV010000217.1, read on the forward strand.
GCATGTAGGTTGGATAATAATGTAATTAAAGGTAGATTTGTGCCAAATTCAAATAATTTTATGAGTAATAGAATACAGATTTTTGATACTACTTTGCGTGATGGGGAACAGGTTCCAGGATGTCAATTAAACAAAGAAGAAAAAATTGAAGTTGCTAAACAATTGGAACTGTTAGGTGTTGATATCATTGAAGCTGGTTTTCCAATTTCATCTCCCGGAGATTTTGATGCAGTAAAAGCGATTGCGGACACGGTAAAGGAGGCAACTGTCTGTGGATTAACGCGTTCTAAAAAGGAAGATATTGATGCAGCAGCGGCAGCTTTAAAGTCAGCTAAGCGTCCTCGAATTCATACGGGAATTGGTGCATCAGATGTACATATTAAACATAAATTCAATTCTACTCGCGAGAAAATAGTTGAACAAGGTGTTTGGGCTGTAAAATATGCAAAATCTTTTGTGGAGGATGTAGAGTTTTTTGCAGAGGATGCAGGTCGAGCTGATTTAGCATTTTTAGCTAAGTTGACAGAGGCCGTGATTGAGGCGGGAGCAACAGTAGTAAATTTACCAGATACCACAGGATATTTGTTGCCACATCAAATGCATCAACGAATTTCTTATTTATATGAGCATGTGAAGAATATTCATTTAGCAACAATCTCTATGCATAATCACAATGATTTGGGATTGGCCACAGCGAATACGATTGCAGGGATTGAGGCAGGAGCGCGACAAGTTGAGGTAACCATCAATGGAATAGGAGAGCGTGCAGGGAATACGTCCTTGGAAGAGATTGCTATGATCTTGAATGTACATAAAGATTTAGGATTTTTTACGGGAATTAATCCAAAAGAATTATACCCAACATCTGTCTTGGTTTCTAATTTAATGGGGATGCCTGTGCAAGCAAATAAAGCGGTGGTAGGTGCCAATGCATTTGCTCACTCTTCCGGTATTCATCAGGATGGATTTTTGAAACATGCCCAGAATTATGAGATCATGAATCCAGAAGATGTTGGAGTACCTTCTTCTGCTATTGTTTTAACCTCTAGATCAGGTCGAGCAGCTTTGCGTCATCGCTTAAGTTTATTGGGATTTGATTTTGAAAAACCTGAGTTAGATAAACTTTACACCAGGTTTTTAATTATGGCTGATGAGCGAAAAATGATACATGATGAAGATTTACAAGAGTTAGTAGGTTAACAAAATAAAAATCATTTTATTTCGTTTAAATGTAAAATTAGTTGGTTCATGAGAAACTTAATGGGAAAGTCTTTGCTTCTTTTTGCCTGCTTTTTAATCTCTTTTTCTTCCTTTGCTCAATTTTGGTTTTTGGGACAAACAAGTAAAGAAAGGTATGAAGCAGCCAAATATGTACCATATGCAACACTTTCTTTTGGGGCAGGTTCAAGTACGTACGTTGGTGAATTATTGCCTTCTTCAGCTATTTTTCCTTATGGAATTTTTTCATCAAGATGGAATCTAGGTGTTCAATATACAAAACATTTTAGTCGCCATTTATCCTATAAAGCAAGTCTTTCGCTCATTCGAATTGCTGGAGATGATAACTATTTTAATTATTCAGCTTCCGATGGTGAAAAGTTATTTGCTGCAAATTATCAACGAAATTTGCATTTCAGAAATGATTTAAAGGAAGTTTCATTTACAGGTGTCTATGATTTTAAAAGTCAAACGCCTTTTCGTAAAAAACGACCTCAATTTTCTCCTTACGTATTTTTGGGAGTAGCTGCTTTGGTAAGCAATCCAATTGCAAGGGGAGAACCTTCCACGGCTAAGCCATCTGCTTGGGTTGACCTCAGGGGCTATGCCGGAATTTCACCAACCAACACAGGTACCGAGAATAAAGTGTATTCTCCATTTACATTTGCTATTCCATTTGGATTTGGATTTCGCTACAAATTAGATAAGAGTACCGATCTTGGTTTTGAATTTTCGTATCGCAAAACATTTTCTGATTATTTAGATGATGTGTCTGATGCAAGAAAAGATATCGTTGGTCCATATACCAATTTAACCGATCGAAGTAAGGAACTTTATGCCGCAAATACCTTACGAACCGTACAGGCATTTAATCCATCCACTACGATGCCAATTGTTGAGTCATCAGGAATGGATAGTTATTTTACCACACAGTTGATGTTGATTTTCCATATAGGAAAATCTGCTGGTGGCATTAATTAAGGCTGTTGTGAAAAAGTATGTAATTCTTTTTTTGTTGATCAGTTTTTCCGGAATGAGTCAGTCTTATTTTTATAGTATAGGACTTGGTGGTAATTTATTAAAAGGTGATGTACAACAATGGAATTTAAGTCCAAATTTTCAGCAGCTAAAAACGATTCGTCCATCTTTGCAAGGAGAATTTGGTATTCAATTAGATAAGACGTTTGATTTTAGATTACGATTAAGCTTGGGAAGGTTGAATGGTGATGCCTTAGCAAAGCCAATGCCCAATTTGCCTACTTCCTTCAGTATTTCTCAGCCAACATTTTCATCAAATCTCTTTGAAGTAGCTTTGTTAGCAGATTATAATTTCTTTGATTTTAAATCAGATGAGGAAACGTGGTTAAATTGGTCTCCTTATTTTGTTACGGGTATTTCCGGTTTTTATGCCAATCCGAGTTACTCAGCTGCGGCAGGGCAACCCATTTGTTCATTAGCGATTCCTTATGGAGTTGGCGTAAAGTGGAAGTTAAATAAAAAGGTTATGCTCCGATTTGAGACTGCTGCACGCAAAACGTTTACAGACCGATTGGACTTGGTATCTGAAAATCCAATCAATTCAAATTTGACAATCAATAATACAGATCAGTATTTTAATGCATCTATTTCTG
>JBEGQV010000218.1:0-4729 GCA_041180785.1 Bacteroidota bacterium
GTCGTGTGTCATGTACTTTGTGATGCTCTTTTAGGTGCTGCGAATCTTCGAAACATTGGTTTTCATTTTTCCGATAAAGATCCACAATGGAAAGGAGTAGCCTCTACAAAATTGTTGGAACGAGTAATGGAAATGATTCGAGAAAAAGGATTTGAATTGTCCAATGCGGATGTAACCATTATTTTAGATCAGCCAAAACTAAATGCGCACATACCTACAATGAAAGAGAATTTGGCTCGAGTAATGCAAGTAGATGTTGAAGATATTTCCATCAAAGCAACCACTTCGGAAGGAATTGGTTTTGTGGGTAGAGGAGAAGGAATTGCTGCGATGGCGGTCGCACTTTTAATTAAGTAAGAAATAATAAATAAGAAGTAAAAAGGCAACGAACCCCGCAGGGGTTCACTTTAAATAGCCCGGGGTGAAACCCCGGGAATATAGGTGGCGAAAACCCACGTGAAAAATGGGGTGAAACCCCGAGAATATAGGGGGTGAAACCCAGGGATAAGAAATGCAAAAATCACCAGAACAAGAACGCGAAGAGATTTTAAAAAGGTATCGTAAATTGTTACGTACGGCGAAGCCATTTTTAAAAGATGATGATGCCAAGCAAATCAAAAAAGCCTTTTTGATGTCGATGGAGGCGCATAAAGACATGCGTCGCAAATCTGGGGAGCCTTACATTTATCATCCTTTAGCGGTGGCGCAAATTTGTGTGGAAGAAATTGGGTTGGGAACCACTTCCATTGTTTCTGCTTTGCTGCATGATGTGGTGGAAGATACCAATATTACCCTGCAGGATATTGAGAAACAATTTAATCCAAAGATTGCATCCATCATTGATGGCCTAACCAAGATTGCTGGAACATTTGATTATGGAACCTCTCAACAAGCGGAGAATTTTCGTAAAATGTTGTTGACGCTTTCAGACGATATTCGAGTAATACTTATTAAGCTTGCTGATCGATTACATAACATGCGTACCTTGACCAGCATGGCCAAGGAAAAGCAATTGAAAATCGCTTCGGAAACCATTTATTTGTATGCCCCATTAGCGCATCGATTGGGATTAAATGCGATTAAAACCGAGTTAGAAGATTTAGGGTTAAAATTTACTGAGCCTGAGGCGTACAAGGAAATTGCTAATAAATTGACCGAAAATAAACGAAATCGTGAAAGTTTTGTTGATCAATTTATTCGTCCGATTAAAAAATCATTAGATGAGCGACAAATAAATTATTCTATTAAAGGTCGACCTAAATCCATCTATTCGATTTATCATAAAATCAAAAAAAGCAATACGCCTTTTGAAAAAATCTACGATTTATTTGCCGTACGGATTGTGTTGGATGTACCCTTGGATCGTGAAAAGGCCGAGTGTTGGGAGGTTTATTCGATTGTAACAGATCATTATCGTCCCAATCCAAGTCGATTAAAAGATTGGGTATCCACTCCAAAATCCAATGGTTATGAGTCGTTACATACAACGGTGATGAGTATGCCATTTAGTAGTGACAAAGAGGGTCGATGGGTTGAAGTACAAATTCGAACTAAGCGAATGGATGAAATTGCTGAAAAAGGGGTGGCAGCACATTTTAAATATAAAGGTACAGATACTAGAACTTCCCAAGCTTTTGAGTCATGGTTGAGTCAAGTTCGTGAAGCCTTGGAAGCCAACGATAAAAGTCAGTCGGCTGTTGAATTAGTAGATGATATCAAAAACTCTTTGTACCACGAAGAGGTATTTGTTTTTACGCCAAAAGGGAAATTAATTGTCCTTCAGGCGGGTTCTACTGCTTTAGATTTTGCTTTTGACATTCACTCAGAAGTGGGGGCAAGGTGTATTGGTGCAAAAGTAGGTGGAAAATTGGTGCCATTGTCTCATAAATTAGTCAATGGTGATCAAATTGAAATTTTAACCTCCTCGAAACAAAAACCATCTGAGGATTGGTTGCGCATTGTAACCACCACCAAGGCAAAAGCACGTATTAAAGAGTTTATCAAGGAAGAGAATAAGTCACACGTTGTTAAGGGACGAGATTTAATTGAAGCGCGATTAAAGCATTTGGGCATTCCCAATTTAACCTTAGAAATTACAAATCAGTTACGTGCATATTTTAATGCAAAAGATGCCAATGATTTATTTTATCGATTTGGAAAGGTATATATCTCTGTCGATCAATTGAAGCATTGGAAGTCAGATAAGGAAATGCATGAGCGCAAGCAAGCGGAAAAAGCCATTAAGGTGCCGATTGTGGATACGAAGTCCTTTAAAAAGGAAATGCAGCGCATTGAAGAAGAAGGTAGAAAATCTTCTGATACCTTATTGATTGGGGAGGATATGGATAAGGTGGATTACACCTTGGCAAAATGTTGTAATCCGATTTCTGGAGATGAGGTGTTTGGTTTTGTGACCATTAATGAAGGCATCAAAATTCATCGAAATGCTTGCCCAAATGCCACCGAATTACTTTCTCGCCACGGAGATCGTGTCATCAAAGCGCAGTGGGCCAGCAGAATTGCGATGTCTTTTGTGGTTGATTTGGTGATTCGAGGGATTGATCGTGTGGGATTGATCAATGACGTCACTCGTTTAATTTCATCAGAGTTGAAAGTGAATATTACAGGTTTGACAATCGGAGTCAATGAAGGATTATTTGAAGGAAAATTATCACTTATGATACAGGATACTCAGCATTTGGATGAGTTAGTTCATGAGTTGGAAGATGTACCAGGTGTAATTGAGGTTTCGAGGGAAGAATTTTAGTTTTTCCGAGTTTTTTTGCCTTATTTTACATGTTTTTTTAAGTGAATGTCGCAGGATCAAGATAAGTTAGAATCAGTCAAGAAAATTTTCACAGCCTATTTAGAAAATAAGGGCTTGAGAAAGACGCCTGAGCGCTTTGCAATCTTAGAAGAAATTTACTTGCGCGACGATCACTTTGATGTGGAAGAGCTTTATATTTCGATGAAAAATAAGAAATATCAAGTTTCAAGAGCTACGGTGTATAATACCTTGGATGTGTTGGTAGAGTGTGATTTGGTAGCAAAGCATCAATTTGGTAGAAATCAAGCACAGTTTGAAAAATCATATGGTCGAAGACAACATGACCATTTAATCTGCACGGATTGTCACAAAGTGACCGAATTTTGTGATCCGCGTGTACAAACAATTCAGAGTTTAGTCGGTGATATGTTACAGTTTAATGTCATGCACCATTCTTTAATATTTTACGGTTCCTGTACCCGAAAAAATTGCGAATTTAGGGAGCAATATCAGGCTAGAAATCAAGAGTAATTATTATGGCAGTTGATGTATTATTAGGATTGCAGTGGGGAGATGAAGGGAAAGGAAAAATTGTGGACGTTTTAGCGCCACGTTACCAAGTTGTTGCACGTTTTCAAGGGGGGCCGAATGCTGGTCATACTTTAGAATTTGATGGATTTAAACATGTGTTACACCAGATTCCCTCTGGTATTTTCCGTCAAGAAGTGCAAAACATCATTGGGAACGGAGTGGTGTTGGACCCAATTATTTTCAAAAAAGAGATTGAAGGATTAGCTAAATATAATCTTGATTTACGAAAAAATTTAGAGGTATCTAAAAAAGCATCTATCATTTTACCTTCTCATCGTTTGTTGGATGCTTGTTATGAAAAAGCAAAAGGTGATGCGAAAATTGGAAGTACGTTAAAGGGGATTGGTCCAACCTATACGGATAAAATTTCTCGACAAGGATTACGTGTGGGGGATATGGTGTCCAAAGATTTCAAAGCAAAGTATGATGCCTTGGTTGCTCGTCATAAGGCTATTTTAGAAGTTTATCAATTTGAATATGATTTAGCAGAGGCTGAAAAAGAGTTTTTTGCAGCAGTTGACTTTATGAAGGAATTTGCTTTGGTAGATTCTGAATATTCAATCAATAAAGCATTGAATGCAGGAAGAACAATCTTAGCTGAAGGTGCACAAGGTTCCTTATTAGATGTTGATTTTGGCTCATATCCATTTGTTACTTCATCAAATACCGTTACGGCTGGTGCATGTACAGGTTTAGGAATTGCGCCAAAGAACATTGGCGAGGTATTTGGAATTTTTAAAGCCTATGCCACGCGTGTGGGATCAGGTCCGTTCCCAACAGAATTGGAAGATGAAACGGGTGAAAGAATGCGTCAAGAAGGAAGAGAGTTTGGTTCCACTACAGGTCGACCTCGTCGTTGTGGATGGATTGATCTTCCAGCCTTAAAATATGCGATGATGATCAATGGGGTTACTCAATTGGTGATGATGAAGGCAGATGTATTAAATATATTTGAAGAAATTCAGGTTTGTATTGGCTATGAATTGCCAGATGGAACGATTACTGATCAAGTGCCATTTGAAATAGTTGATATAAAAGTGAAGCCAGTTTATGAAACCTTGAAGGGCTGGAATTGTTCATTAGAAGGAATGCGTTCATTTGACGAATTGCCTGTAGAACTTTCCGCATATGTTGCCTTCTTGGAAAAACATTTGAATTTGCCGATCAACTTTATTTCTACGGGTCCAGATAGAGAAGCTTGTGTATTAAGAGGTTATTTGGCTTAATTTCTTATGGAAAAGATCGACTTTGCTTCACTTTATCAGTTTGATGAAATTTATTTCATCAATGAATTGATGAAAAGTGAGCAGAGTGAGGAGAGTGAGCAAAGTGTTCTAAGTGAGCAAAGTGAGCAAGTAGCTGTTAGTGAAA
>JBEGQV010000219.1:0-2919 GCA_041180785.1 Bacteroidota bacterium
CTGCGCTGCCCTATTTGTAATGACCATTTTTAACCAACCCCAAGAAGCACTCTTCGGACTTGGGTTGATTGCGAGCGGGGTGCCGGTGTATTATTTTTTAAAGGTATGAGGTATAAGGTAAAAGGTATAAGGTATAAGGTATAAGGTAAAAGGTATAAGGTATGTATATTAGATATCCCTCATCCCTCATACCTTTTACCTTATACCTCATACCTTATACCTATTCCCTACCCCTCCACCATCGCCTTAATCACCCCAATGGCAGGATTCAAAAACGACTCAAATTGGTCTTTTACATGATCGAAATGTATACGGTGTGTAATGTAGGTCGCTGGATTAACTAATCCCTTCTGCATACAGTCCATCACCCACTCGAAATCAGAAATAGTAGCATTTCTACTACTCAGGAGTGTTGCTTCTCGCTTATGAAATTCAGGATGTGAAAATGAAAAAGCTTCTTTTTGAAGTCCTACTAATACATATCTGCCCGAATGAGCCAAGTATTGCAAACCACCATTGATGGCGTTTAAATTACCAGTTGCATCAATAACTACCGTTGGCATTTGTTGATTCGTTATAGATTTCAATCTTTCCAAAGCATCTTCTTTGGTAGGATTTATCACATGTTCAACTTGTAAATTCGATTGACAAAAGTTTAACCGGCTTTCATTGACATCCATCACAATCACCTTCCCTCCTGCGATTCTAGCAAACTCAATGACCCCAAGCCCAATGGGTCCAGCCCCAATGACTAAAACAAATTCATTTTCCTGAATTTGTGCTCTACGTACACCATGAGCACCGATAGAGAGGGGTTCAACCAAGGCCAATTCATCTATGTTTAGTCCTTGTCCTTTGACAATAAATTGATTCGGTACGGAAACAAATTCACGCATACCTCCATCGGTATGCACTCCCAGCACCTGAAGGGAGGAACAGCAATTGGTTTTACCTTGATGACATGCAACACAATTTCCGCAATGCAGGTAGGGAATAATGGTCACCAACTCACCAACCGACAAATCTTTTGCATCCGTTTGAACAACTTCAGCTCCTAGTTCGTGTCCTAAAATACGTGGATAAGAAAAGAAGGGCTGCGTACCTTCATAGGCATGCAAATCGGTTCCGCAGATTCCCACTCGCTTGATTTGAAGAATCGAATGTCCCACTTTATCTTGTGGGTAATTTGTTTGCATATAGGCAAATTGTCCCGGTTGGGTACAAACCAAAGTTTTCATTTTAGTACATGAAATAATTTAAACATAAGACGCCAAGGAGTCCGGAAATCGAAATAATCGTCTCCATGATAGAATAAGATCGAATAATTTCTTTGATGGAAAGTTGGAAATATTCTTTAAAAAGCCAAAATCCGGTATCATTCACATGTGCGAACATCATACTTCCAGCACCTATGCTGAGCACCATCAAGTTCGGATCCACGCCAGTTGATTGTACGACCGGCACGAAAAATCCGGCTGTCGTAATTCCTGCCACAGTGGAAGAGCCCACAGAAACCCGTATAAAAGCTGCCATTAGCCAGCCTAACACAAAAGGATGCAAGGAAGACTGCGACATCATCTGGGCAATCTCAGCACTAACTCCACCCTCAACAAGGATCTGCTTCAGGGATCCTGCCCCTCCAAAAATCAAGAACAACATGGCGACTTCTTTGATCGAATCAGTTAACTGGGAAGTAAGTTCTGACATCCTGATATTTCGACGAATTCCTAAAAAATAGATCGCAAAAACCACTGAAATCAACATACTGATGATGGGGTCGCTATTGAATACCGCAATTAAAAAAACAGGTAATAAAACTGCCAAAAAACTAATGAATTTAGAAGGCATTTCTTCAAGTGCTAATTCCTTGGCAACAAATGCCGGATTGGGAGTTCTTACAATATTTTTAACGGTTTTACCAAACAACATGCCTCCCAATAAAATGGCAGGAATTGAAATGATGATCCCCAAAAACAAGGTTTTACCCATATCTGCATGAAATTGTTGGACAAGCAACAAAGGAGCTGGATGTGGGGGCAAAAATCCCTGCGTAACCGACAAAGAAGTAATTAAAGGAAATCCGATATAAATCGCAGGCATTTTATATCTGGTCGCAACCGTAATGGCAATTGGTGCTAACAAAATAAACCCAACCGAGTAAAATAAGGGCAAGCCAACTAAAAATCCAATGGAAAGAAAGGCCCATCGCATGTATTTCTGACCAAATAACTGAATCAATGTATGTGAAATCTGATCTACTGCCCCACTTTGGGCAACTAATTTTCCCAGCATGGCACCCAACGCAATGATGTACACAATTGAACTAAGGGTATCTCCCATCCCCTTTTGGATGCTCCCCACAATTTTATTCATTGGAATACCCAGTGCAAACCCTGCAAAAAGAGCAACCACTAAAAAGGCAATAAACACATGTACTCTGAAATAGGAGATCAGAAGAACTAAAAGCGAAATTGCAAAAAGCGTAATTAGAAGTGCCATTTAAAACTAAGTTATATAATTTTTATATAAAATTTAACTTTTTTGACCTGTTATTATTGGGAAATGAACACATTAAACACATTTATTCATGCGATCTACTTATTGATCATACTATATTTAAATTACACAAATCCAAGTTCATGAGATCAACTTTATTTATTGCTTTTTGTTTACTCATTTTCACTTCCTGTACCAAAGAGATCATTCAATTTAAACTTTCCACAAGTTATACACCCGTGAATGGAGGTACTGTTAGTCCACCAAGCAATTCCTATGAGGCAGGTACCGTTGTCCCACTTATTGCTAATCCAGCGGGAGAATATTTATTTAAAGAATGGACAGGAAGTATCACAGGAACGAATAGTTCAGTAAGCGTAACGATGGATGCAGACAAACAGGTTACTGCGGTGTTTGAAAAAA
>JBEGQV010000220.1:0-5730 GCA_041180785.1 Bacteroidota bacterium
AAGCAAAAATTGTCGACTCAGGGTCCGGCTCTTGCCGCAGGTGATGTGAATGGAGATGGATTAACAGATTTGTATATTGGAGGAGCTGCCGGACAAGATAAAAAACTGTACATTCAATCAAGGTCAGGTGCATATGTAGATGCCCCTCAAGCAGATTTTGCTTTGGATAAAACCACTGAAAATACAGATGCCATATTCTTTGATGCAGATGGTGACAAAGATTTAGACCTTTATGTGGTAACGGGTAGTAATGAGTTTTTAGAAAATGCTCCAGAATTACATGATTTATTATATCTAAATGATGGTAAAGGTAAATTTTCTAGATCCTTAACATTGCCTATGATCTATGAAAATGGTTCAAGTGTTACTGCAGGTGACTTTGATCAAGATGGCGACCTCGATTTGTTTGTAGGTTCTCGTATGATCTCTGGAAAATATGGCATGTCGCCAGCAAGTAGTTTGTTGATCAACGACGGTAAAGGTAATTTTAAGAATTTACCAAAACGATACATTCCAGAGGTGCATTCTCTAGGTATGGTAACAGACGTTCAGTTTGCCGATGTGACCAAAGATGGATACCTAGACCTTGTGGTGGCACAAGATTGGGGACCCTTGGTGGTGTTAGAAAACAAAAGAGGGAGAAGTTTTGATGTAAAACCTATTGCAGGTTCAGAAGGATTGTGGAAATCGATTGAGATGGCCGATGTAGATGGCGATGGTGATTTGGATATCATTGCGGGGAATCAAGGGGAAAACTGTAAACTGCCTGTTTCGGTGGAGCATCCAGCTCAACTTTTAGCAAAAGATTTAGATCAAAACGGAATTGTTGAGCAAATTATTTCTTGTTACACAGAAGATGGGAATACCTATCCGATGGTCTTGAAAGGTGAATTGCAACGTGCAGTCCCAACCATCAAAAAGAAGTTTATAAAGTACAAAGATTACGCAAAAAAAACCGTTGAGGAATTGTTTAGCCAAGAACAACGTGAAGGTGCAGAAGTGAAATCAATAGTGACCTTGAAAACTGCTGTATATTTGAATAATGGACAATTAAATTTTCAGGCAATGGAATTGCCTGAAGCTGCGCAGTTCTCTCCAGTAAATGCAATTGTTTGTAAAGATTTTGATGGAGATCAAAAACTTGATATCCTTTTAGCCGGAAATTTCTACGATTCCTTACCCGAATGGGGAAGATTTGATGCCTCATATGGTTCTTTCTTGAAAGGTATCGGAAAAGGGAAATTTGTTTCCGTCAAGAATAAGCAAGTCGGACTTCGTATAAATGGTCAGGTTCGTGCAATGAAATTGGCCAACACTGCTCGAGGTTCGGAAGTAGTAGTAGTGAAAAATAACGATAATGCCCAAGTAATACATTTGAAAAAATAAATAAAAGATGAAAGTGTTGAAGTACCTTGTTGTTTTTTCTTATTTAATATTTATTTCAGCTTGTTCCAAACAAAAGAATATTCAATTGTTTGAAAAGTTATCACCGAGTCAAACTAAAATCGATTTTGCGAATAATATTACTGAAACACCCGATTTTAATATTTTAGATTATCTATATTTCTACAATGGCGGAGGTGTGAGTACGGGTGATATCAACAATGATGGTTTGGTGGATATTTTCTTTGTTTCTAACCAAGGTAAAAATAAATTATACCTGAACAAAGGAAACATGGAATTTGAAGATATTTCGGTAAAAGCAGGTATTGAAGGATTTTCAGATTGGAAAACAGGTGTAACCATGGCTGACGTAAATGGCGATGGCTTGCTGGATATTTATGTTTGTGCCTTAGGAAATTATAAAGGATTGGAGGGTTCCAATGAATTATATATCAATAATGGTGACCAAACATTTACAGAAAAAGCAGCGGATTATGGATTAGATTTCACCGGTTTCTCAACGCAGGCTGCCTTTTTTGATTATGACAAGGATGGCGATTTAGATTGTTATTTATTAAATCATGCGGTGCATAATACGCGTTCCTACGATCGAGTAAATACAAGGATGTTGAAGGATAATGAGGCCGGCGATTATTTGTATCGCAATGATGGGGGAAAATTTACTGATGTTTCCAAAGAATCTGGCATCTACCAAGCTGCTATGGGATATGGTTTAGGTATTTCAGTGGCAGATATTAATGCCGATGGCTGGTTGGATATCTATGTAAGCAATGATTTTCATGAGGATGATTATTACTACATTAATCAAAAAAATGGAACGTTTCATGAGGGCATCAAAGAACACTTTAAGCATTTAAGTCGTTTCTCCATGGGTTCCGATGTGGCTGATATCAATAATGATGGATATCAAGATATCATGACCTTGGACATGTATCCGGAAGATGAAACAGTTGAAAAATCTTCCGTGGGTGAAGATCCATTGGATATTTATCTCTACAAATTGCAATTTGGATACTTTAATCAGTATAGTCGTAATTGTTTGCAATTGAACATGGGAGGGGAGAAATTTACGGATATTGCGGCCTCTTCAGGTGTTTCGGCTACAGATTGGAGTTGGAGTACCCTGTTTGCGGATTACGACGGAGATGGTATAAAAGATATTTTTATCAGTAATGGTATTCTAAAACGTCCGAATGATTTAGACTATTTAAAATTTGTCATAAGTGATTCCTTGCATTATGGATTACCCACCAGTAAAAAACTTGACAAAGAAGCCATTGATTTAATGCCTGAAGGAAAATGGCATAATTATTTATTCAAAGGATCTAAAGATTTACATTTTGAAGACAAATCCATTGCTTGGGGATTTGATGCAAAAAATTTGTCCAATGGCAGTTCCTATGCAGATTTGGATAATGATGGCGATCTAGATTTGATCACGAATAATTTGAATGAGGTTGCCGGAATTTATAAAAATAAGAGTCGGGAAGAATTAAACAATAATTACGTAAAAGTCCGTTTTAAGGGCAGTGATAAAAATACATTTGGTGTTGGAGCAAAAGTGATTTTAAAAACGAAGGAAGGTCAGCAAATGATGCAGATGATGCCAACGCGCGGATTCTTGAGTTCAGTAGATCCTTCTTTGTTGTTTGGTTTAGGCGCACAAAATAGTGTGGATAGTTTGATTGTCATATGGGAAAATCAAAAGGCGCAGATTATAAAAAATCCAAAGATCAATCAAACGTTGGTCTTAGACCAACGTAATGCTCAATTGGATGCGAATAGCATTCAATTGTTTCCCCAAACAAAACCAACTTTTGAAAACATTAGTAACCAGATTGCGATCGATTACACGCACAAGGAAAATGTTTTCTTCGATTTTAATCGAGAATTGTTGGTGCCCTTTAAGGTGTCTATTGAAGGTCCGAAAATGGCTGTGGGTGATGTGAATGGAGATGGCTTGGAAGATTTTTATGTGGGTGGTGCAAAATATCAATCTGGCGCTTTGTTTGTACAACAGGGAGGTAAATTTGTCAAAACGCTACAGCCTGCTTTTGAGGTTGATTCTTTATATGAGGATGTTGACGCTGTATTTTTTGATGCTGACCGGGACAAGGATTTAGATTTGTATGTGGTTTCTGGCGGAAATGAATTTTTTGGTGACATGGAGCAGCAAAATGATCGCTTGTATGTTAATGATGGGAAAGGTCATTTTACACGAAATATAAAGGCATTGCCGAATATGTTTGAAAATAAGTCGGTCGTAAAACCAATCGATATCGATCGGGATGGAGATTTGGATTTATTTGTGGCAGGTCGCGTGGTTGCTTATAATTATGGAGCAAGTCCCCAATCATTTTTGTTAATCAATAATGGAAAAGGGGTATTTACGAACCAAATCGATAAGCTTGCACCTGATTTGAAAAAAATAGGAATGATTTCTGAAGCGATTTGGCAGGATTTAGATAAGGATGGCGATTTGGACTTGACGGTTGTTGGAGATTGGATGCCTGTGACAACTTTTGAAAACAAAAAAGGGAAGTTACAAAAAGTTGACAATGGCTTAGAAGAATTTATCGGATTTTGGAGTGGTATTTCTGCAGGCGATTTTGATAAAGACGGTGACATTGATTTAATGGTTGGTAATTTAGGAACCAACACAAAACTTAGAAAAGAAGCCAATGGTCAGTTAAAAATGTGGATTAAGGATATTGATAATAACCAAAACAAAGAGCAAATCATTGGCTATAGCAGAGGAAAGAATTGGTATCCGATCAATAGCAAAGATGAAATGGGTAAACAAATTCCGAGTATCATCAATAAAAAATATACCAATTATAAGAGTTTTGCTGGTAAATCGATCGAAGAATTATTTGATGATGATGAATTAGAAGGTGCAGAAGAAAAAATTGTCAATACGTTTGAATCTGTCTACTTAGAAAATACAGGAAATTTTACATTCAAGTCACACGCCTTGCCAAGCTTGGCGCAAGTTTCAAAAATCTTGGTTCTCCGAACAGAAGACACCAATGGAGATGGGAACTTGGATGTTATCGTAGGAGGAAATTTCAATGGAGCTTCCATGTATCAAGCACGTTATGATGGTTTCTTTGGTTTAATCTTGTTAGGAGATGGCAAAGGGAATTTTAAAGCGCAAGTGCCTACTGAATCAGGCTTTTTGATGGACGGCGATGTGCGTGATATTCAATTAATCAATTTAGGGAAAATACCTCTTTACTTGGTATCGAGAAATAATGAACCTATTCAAGTATATAGGAAAATAAATTAGTGAAAAAAGTTTTTTTGATTGGTAGTTTACTTTTATTGTTCAATTCTTTCTTAGGGGTTGCTCAAAAATCTACCTCCAAACTATTCTCGGGTAAAGTTGTTGATAAGCAAACAGGAGCTCCATTAGAGGGTACTACCATTTTGTTTTCTGGATTTTCTTATGTGGCTATTACTGACTCCTTAGGAAATTTTTCGATTCAACTTCCTGCAAGAACCTATTCGTTGACCATCCGAAGATTAGGTTATAAATTTCAAATTAGTCGGCTTGATTTACAACAAGCAGTCAATGAAAATTTCAGGTTAGAGCCTGTTGAGAAATTATTAGATGAGGTAATCATTTCGGCTGAAAAAAGTGAATCGCAGGTTCGTCGACCTATTTCTGGGGTAGAGCGGATGTCGAGTAAAACCCTCAAAAAAATGCCAACTTTAATGGGAGAGGCCGATGTGGTGCGAAGTATTTTAGCACTTCCAGGTGTTTCAACCATTGGCGAAGGCGCTTCCGGTTTCAATGTGCGCGGTGGAAATGTAGATCAGAATTTGGTATTATTAGATGGTGTACCTTTATACAATACATCTCACTTATTTGGATTTTTTACTGCCTTTAATTCGAATATTGTTTCTGATTTAAGTTTATATAAAGGAGGAATACCTGCCAATTATGGAGGTCGAACTTCCTCGGTATTAGATGTACGATTAAAAGAAGGCAGCTATGAAAAATGGAATTTTCAAGCAGGGGTCGGACCACTTTCTTCAAATGTAGTCATCGATGGACCCTTGAAAAAAAATAAGACTTCTATCTTATTAGGTTTTCGAGCCTCTCTTTCCGATTTTTATTTAAAATATTTTCCGAGCCCAACTGTTTCTAAAAGTAAAGCAAATTTCTTTGATTTAAATCTGAAAATTACTCATCAGGTGAATGCAAAGAATAAATTAACCTTCTCTTATTACCAAAGTGGCGATCAGTTTAAATTTGGAGCAGATACCTCATATTTTTGGAAAACCCAAACGGCTAGTTTTAAATTTAATTCCATTATCAAT